>JBFGJU010000060.1:0-9425 GCA_041577035.1 Thermodesulfovibrionales bacterium
AGGGACAAAGATGATGACCAGAAGAATGAGCATATCAGAGAAATTCTCTTTGGCTGTTGTACTGAATGCAGACAGTTATTTAAACATCCCTGATTTCAGGGCTCACGAAAAGGCTTTCGTGGAGTTTCATTCTCTTTTGGACCTCGTTGATTCTTCCGGTGAAATCATTATTCAGACACGGGTTCCCCAAAATCCTTTGTTCAGGTATCTCAAAGCAGGGGATTATGAATCCTTTGTTAGAGAAGAGCTTGTTATACGAAAAGAGCTAGAGTATCCACCTCATTCAAGACTGTTGAAGATTATTCTCTCAGGAAATAGCACGATGGCTGACAGAATTATCAAGAGCATTCATGATTATGAGAAAAATATCGAAGTTCTCGGGCCGACGGTGCAGAAGAGCCGAAAAGGGGTAGATGAAATAATTATCATGCTGAAATCCAGAGACCGTCAGACTCTAAACCGTGCCATGAAGTCACTGCTATTGGAATACGCAGAACTGAAGAACAGTATTAAAGTGGACAGAGACCCTTTCTGAGGAGTTCATATAATATTATCTTCTCGGCAGACCGATAACATTACCCAAGTCTGCATCACTGAACAGAATCTCTCCTCCATGCGGCAAGGATTTAATAGAAAATACCGTTATTCTGGTTTACGAATAACGTCCTCCGCCTTCTCTGTTGTATGCACCTCAGCACCGCTGTCAATTATCTTTCCTGTTACCGTATCGAGGACGTAATATCCTGCATGATGTGTTCGAGCCCCGGCCTGTGCTGCCCATGCAGAAATTTGATATCTCCCTATCTGCATTTTGTCTTCCTGTGCAGTCGCCGATTGAGTGCTACCACCATAGTACATTAAAGCGATACCCAGCACCATGACAACAATTATAAGAAGCGCTTTTGTCATGACATCACCGTTCATAGAGCAAATCTCCTTTCAAATAAATAGCATAATTGTTTCTGCCCCGCCATAAAAGAAAAATGCTGCACTGCTGATAGTGCGTTATGGATAATAACAAATTATCATGCCGTCAAAGACTTGTCAATAAATTATTCATACGAGGCCTACTTCATACCGGTAGAACGCGATATATCCATTCAGCCACCTGACGTATCCCAGTGACGAGGACTTATTCGGGTTGTTGAGCAGGAACTGCAGGTAATGCTGATTCAGATGATTCTGACGGCCGGACTCCCTCAAATGCGCCTTTTTCCTGCGGCATGCTTTCCTCTTGCTCTGTTGCAGCAGGCGTGGATTTCGGAATAACTGACCCTTGTTTATTAGTCGTAACAGCAAGCAAGAGAGATGTAAGCATAAAAATTACTGCCGCTGACGTAGTCAATTTACTAAAAAAAGTTGCAGCACCCCGTGCACCAAAGAGCGTCTGGCTCGAACCGCCAAAGGCAGCCCCCAGTTCTGCTCCTTTACCACTTTGAATCAGAACAATGAAAATCATGAAAAAACATACGATAAGATGGGCAATCAATAATATTGTTGTCATTATATATCCTTTTTAAAGTGTACTATTCTTGAAAAGCTTTCTGGTTTGAGACTGGCGCCTCCGACAAGAGCTCCGTTAATGTCCTGACTTGACATCAGATCGTCAACATTGTCAGCAGTTACACTTCCGCCGTAGATTATACGCATTTTATCTGCGTTATCACTGAATAAGTTATAGAGTATTTTCCTGATAAATGCGTGCACATCCTGTGCCTGCTTAACGGTTGCGGTTTTCCCGGTTCCAATAGCCCAGATAGGTTCATACGCAACAACAAGTTTTTCAAACGAAACTTCAACAAGACCTGCTTCGACTTCCCTTTTTATCACATCAAAGGTCTTATTCGCTTCCCGTTCCTCAAGTGATTCACCAACACAGAAAATGATCCCAAGTCCTGCCTCTTTCGCCGCTCTTATTTTTCTATTCACGACAACATCGTCTTCATTAAAGTATTGTCTTCTCTCGGAATGACCGATGATGACATACTGACATCCAGCATCGCGCAACATCCGGGGAGATACCTCACCCGTATAAGCGCCCTTCTCTTCCCAGAACGTATCCTGAGCTGCAAGTCCGATGTTTGTTCCCTGTATGGCCTCCGCTACCGTGGTCAACGCCGTAAATGGCGGAGCAATAATAATATCGTTTTCCTGAACACTCCGTACAGATGGAATAAACCCATGAAGAAACTGCCGTGCTTCAGGGATCGTCATATTCATCTTCCAGTTCGCTGCAATAAAATTTCTTATCATAGCACGTTACTTTAATGTATCAAAAGAATTGTTGTCAAGTATCAGTTAAAACGGTTCATAGCTGTGTCAGGATTTTCAGTAATTATACAGCAGATAGCTCCAACTGCAGATTGTAAAGCTCCTTTTATCAAGGGAATTTCCTTTCGTTTGAACGGGGACAAAACATAATCTTCCGGAAGTACAGAGTTATCTCTCCCTATGCCAATCTTAACCCTAACAAATTCTCTGGAATGTATGTGATCAATTATTGACTGTATGCCCCTATGTCCACCCGAAGAGCCTTTTTTACGGATCTTGAGCTTCCCTACATCCAGGTCCATATCATCATGGATGACAATCATTTTTTCGACAGGAATCCTGTACCTGTCCTGAATGGCTTTTACAGCCAAACCGCTTCGATTCATGAATATCAAGGGCTCCATAATCACAACATCCCTGTCATCAACAGAGCCTCTGCATATGTTGTAATCTCGTTTCTTCTTGAGCGCCATGCCGTGCTCCACAGTAAACTCTTTCACCACCATAAAGCCTATATTATGTCTCGTTCGAACATATTTCCTTCCAGGATTACCAAGGCCAACAATAAGCCACAAACGCTATTTCTCCTTTTTCTCCTGTTTTTCTTCGCCTTCCGTTTCATCTTCTTTCTTGCCCTTCTTGATCACTTCTGGTTCTGCAGCCTCCTCAGGTGCCTCTGCTCCTACTTCTTCTTCAGCTGGAGCCGCCACTTCCTCCACAACCGGTGGAATAATAGCAAGAACAAGCTCTTCGGTATCAGATATCAGTTTAATGCCTTCTCCAAACTTTAAATCACTGACGTGGATGGACTGGCCAATTTCCAGATGCGATATATCCACTTCTATGCGGTCGGGAATTTTGTCAGGCAGACATTCTATTTCAACTTCACGCAGGTTATGCTGCAGAATGCCACTGTCCCGTTTCACACCGATAGATTCACCTGTCGGTGTAATATGAACTGATACCCTCACTGCTTCTGTCAACGAAACCTCGAAAAAATCAGTGTGAAGTAACTCTCCTCTGACGGGATCAATTTGATAATCTTTTAATAGAGCAATCTTCTTCTCTCCATCCGCAAATTCCAGATCAACAATCACCTGCTCGCCAGACATAGTATTTATTATTTTGGTGATCACCGATTTAGACAGTTTTATCGATTGGGCTTTTCCTTCTCTATAGAGCACTCCAGGCACCATATCCTGTCTTCTGAGATTACGGGCAAGCCCCTTTCCTCGTCCTTCCCTCTTTTCTGCTGCCAAACTCATGCGTTCCATCTTTTCTCCTCTTCTGTGAACCTCATCGACATATCAGTTCGCAGATCAATAATATTTATTTATATAAAGAGTGAGTTTATTGACGTCTCTTCATAAATTCGTTTAATAGCTTCCCCCAGAAGCGGAGCTATATTTAAGATTTCCAATTTGCCACATTCTTCTTTTTTTCTATCCAACGGAATGGTATTTGTAACAATCATGGTCTCAATACAGGAAGCGTTTATTTTTTCTATAGCTGAACCGGACAACACAGCATGGGTACAAACCGCTGAAACCCTTTCTGCACCATTTTCTTTCAGTGCCGTCGCGGCCTGGGCAATCGTACCAGCCGTATCAACCATATCATCAAGGATTATAGCGACCTGATCTTTCACATCACCAATGACATTCATAACTTCACATTCATTTTCTTTTTCTCGCCTTTTGTCGATAATTGCTATCGAACACTGCAATTGTTTCGCAAAAGCCCTTGCCCGTTCAACGCCACCGGCATCAGGAGATACAATAATAACTTTCCGCGGATCAAAATTCTTTTTGATATATTCCAACAAGACCGGCGTTGCATATAAATTATCAACAGGAATGTTAAAGAACCCCTGTATCTGACCCGCATGAAGATCAACGGTAAGAACCCTATTTGTTCCCGCTACTGTTATCAAATCAGCAACAAGCTTGGAAGATATCGGCACTCGCGGCTGGACTTTCCTGTCCTGACGAGCATATCCAAAATAAGGAATAACGGCAGTGATCCTTCCGGCAGAAGCCCTTTTTAAAGCATCTATAATTAACAGAAGCTCCATGATATTATGATTTACCGGCATACAGGTTGGCTGGAGAACAAAAACATCTGAACCGCGCACATTTTCTGAAATCCGGATAAGAATTTCTCCGTCGCTAAAACTCGAAACATTAGCATCTCCGACCTCAATGTTCAGATATTTGCCGACCTGCTCAGCCAAAGCCCTATGAGCGGTACCTGTAAATAGCTGTAACCCTTGTGGCATGATCATCTCCTTATGCACGATTATTCGGTGGCATATACTCCGTCTGATATGTCGCTTTCAAACGAGTACTCGATGTCAGCTTTTACTGCTGATGACTACCGTCCCCCTGCCGGTTCCGTCATCTGGCTGGGGCGGGAGGATTCGAACCTCCATATGGGAGATCCAAAATCTCCTGACTTGCCATTTGTCGACGCCCCAAAAAACGCCTTACAGCAAAATGGAAAATCCCTTGCCGTCCCGGAAACATATTATTTGTCCACAGACCGAACGACGGTCTTCACAACCCTGCACCAGTTATCTCCCATCCCAGTGGCAGCCTCCTCTGCTTCATCAGCAGAATGATAAATTCCATACACCGTCGGTCCACTGCCGCTCATCATAGATAGAACTGCACCGCCTTCAATGAGTTGTTCCTTGAGCTCTCTTACCGCCGGATACATTTGAAAAACAGGCTGCTCAAGATCATTAGACAACACCCGTTGCAAATGACAAAAATCTCTCTTAACAAGATAAGAACAAAATAGTTTAATATCAATAGGTTTTTTTGTCAACTCTGTCTTAAAGGATTCGTATGCCAATGAAGCAGGAATCCCAATATCCGGCTTGACCAGAAGCATATCAAATGAAAGAGCATCAGGAATGTCCGACACTTTTTCCCCTCTTCCCGCTATCAGAGAAAACGGACCGCACAGGAAAAAAGGGACGTCAGACCCAATTTGAGCGGCAAGGGCAAGCAGATCAGTGCGGTCAAGACGTAACTCCCAAAGCCGATTCAGACCGATCAGGGTAGCCGCAGCATCGCTACTCCCGCCACCAAGCCCGGCTGCTACGGGTATATCTTTCTTAAGTGTTATACGAGCTCCACGATTACATGACGCATAGTCCCGCAGCAAAACAGCCGCCATGAAAACGAGATTATCTTCGGCAGGCAGATCAAGATCAGAGATTACTTCTACTTCGTTAGCTTCTTCAAAGGATAATGTATCGAATACATCTATGTACTGCAGTGCACTGAAAATATCATGGTACCCATCATCTCTTTTATTCAGGATTGAGAGAAACCAGTTGATTTTTGCCGGTGTCTTTTGAGTAAATTTCATCACCTTTCCGGTTTACGGGCAAGAGGTCACCGGATCATTCCGTCCGTGAATTAATATCCAACTGTCTGAGTTTCTTTTCAACTCTCTGTTTAAGCCCCTCTTCTTTATGATGAAATTGTATAGCTTTTTCCCACAATTCAATAGCCTTATCAGGCTGTCCATCAGCGTTATAGGCATCACCGAGATGCTCAAGAATGACCGGATCATCCCGGGTAATATCAACAGCCCGAATCAATCTTTCAATAGCCTCTTTGTACTCCCCTTTTCTGAAATAAACCCATCCCAGACTGTCGATGATAAAGCCATTTCCGGGCCTGATCTCGAGAGCGCGGTTTATCAGAGACAAGGATTCATCCAGGTTCATGTTCCGGTCGGCATAACTATAGCCGAGATAATTCAAGGCGTCAGCATTATCCGGATCAAGTTCTATCGCCTTTCTCAGACTTTGAACCATCGCATCAAAATTTCCCATCTTATCGAACAAAACAGCGCGGTTAAAATGTACATCACTGTTATCTGCGAATTGTTCAAGGGCTTCATTAAGCCATTTCTCGGCTTCTGTGTAGTCCTTTTTCTTCATCAAAGCTATTGAAAGGTACACAAAAATTTCAGGCTTGGTTTTATCAAAATCAAGGATCTCCTTATACATATCAATGGCTTCGTCAGTCTTTTCCATCTTCGAATAGATATACGCCAGATGGAGAAAGGCATTTACGTTTTTCGGCTCTTTCGATAATATGAGCTTCAATTCACTGATCGCCTCATCCATATGGTTTAATTCTTCCAAAGCAATAGCAAGATAGTACCGTATCTGAGTATCTTCCGGCTTTGCCGTAAGAGAAATTCGGAATTCTTCAACCGCCTTTTCATATTTCGTTTCTTCAAGATACAGCAATCCCAGACGGACGTGTATATCAATATTATCCGGTTGCTGATAGCTTAAGGTCTCGAGCTCCGAAATCGCTTTATCAACTGTTTTCTGTTTCAAATAAACCTGAGACAACCGTTCCCGTGCTTTGGTATTATGTGGATTATACCGCAACGCTTTTTTATAGTTTTTTTCTGCTGCGTCAATGTTTTCGTTTATTTCATTGATGATGCCAAGCTTATAATAAATATTGTCCGATTCTGGTCTGACATTCAGTGCCTTCCTCAGATAATGTTCAGCGTTTGTATAGTCCTTCCCATCAATATACACGAGCCCAAGATAATCAAGGGCAATGAAATTGTATGGATTTCGGTCGAGCAACGAATGAAGTGTTTCAGCCGCCAGATCCAGTTCACTGTTATAGTAATAGAGCGTACCAAGATAAAGGAGCGCCCTGTTATTATCGGGCTCAATCTGAATAATCCTTTTATATATTTCTATCGCATCACCAATTCTTTTTTGACTATTATAGAGTTCTCCGATATGCATAAGGGCAGGGATATATTCAGGATCACGCGCAACAACATCCTCTGCTACAGCCAGAGATTCTGAAAACTTACCAGATCTCTGGAATAAATAGCTTAGCTGCAGCATTAAAAACAGGGACTCAGGATCAAAATCGAGCGCCTTCTGATAATTCTCTATTGCATCATCCCATCTATTATCAAGGTCCGCTTCATACCCAAGGATATAGTAATAATAGGCATCATGCGGAGGTATCGGTCTGCCATCCTGAACAGCACTATACCGGGGCGCACAGGCTCCAACAAGCAAAAAAAGGCTTATGACTAATGAAATAGATATTTTCACTTCGATTTATGCTTTATATTTAACGATTCTCGACGAACTGTCATTCATAAGTATTTGGACACATTGTCCTACTTTATTATCGCATAAAAGAAGCATTTGATCCAAATACTTCATGGAGAACAGTATCCGGCACATTACCATATACGGCTACTGAAAAAAGCTCTTTTCTGATTAACTGTTCTGCGAGCTCCCTGGACTGTTTCAGACTAACCGCATCTATCGATTTCATTATTTCTTCAAATGATATATACCTATTAAAAAATATTTCCTGACGGGCGATATTCATCATACGACTACTCGTTGATTCAAGGCCAAGAAGCAGACTACCTTTTAGATGCCTTTTTGCGCGATCCAGTTCTGCTTCAGTTAACGTTTCCTTCATAGCAAGCATATTGTTCATGATGAGATGCATCACTTCTGTAACATTGCTTCGATTTACCCCTGCATAGACACCCCATATGCCAGTGTCAAAATACATTGATGCAAAGGAGTAGATTGAATACGCAAGTCCCCTGTTCTCCCTTATATCCTGGAAAAGACGGGAGCTGAATCCGCCGCCAAGTATGGTATTTAAAACAGATAACGCGTACCTATCATCGCTTAACTGTGAAAGTGCAGGCACGCCAAGACAGACATGCGCTTCCAGCAGGTCTTTCTGATAGACTGCTACATTGTTAGAAAACTCCGGACGTGTTCCTATCTTTGTCTCGGATCCTCTTCTCAGACCGCTAAAGTGCCGATTGAGTAGCTTTATAAGCCGATCCGGACTAAAGTTTCCCGCACATGAAATAACAATATCCTTAACACCGTAATATTTACGTACATGTGCAACGAGGTCGTTTCTCGATAACGTATTCACGGATTCACGGCGACCAAGCACCGACTGACCAAGTGACGTTCCCCCCCATACAGTCCTGTTCAAAAGATCGTAGATATAATCTTCCGGAGAATCTTCTACCATCTTTATCTCTTCAATGACAACTCTCTTCTCTTTTTCTATCTCTTCTGAAGGAAAAAGGGCGTTCACAAAAATATCCGAAATGAGCTCAAGGCCTTCTTCAAGATATGCATCTATCATTTTTATATAAAAAGTCGTTTGTTCCCGCGAAGTAAATGCATTCAGATCACTCCCGATAGAATCACTGTCAATAGCGATATCCTGGGCGGTCCGCCCCTTCGTAGCCTTAAAAAACATATGCTCGAGAAAATGAGAAATCCCGTTCTTCTCGGGAGCTTCATATCGAGAACCAACTTTCACCCATATGCCGAGACAGACTGAATGGACATTTTTAAATGACTCCATAACTACCGGAATTCCGTTTTCAAGCTGTACCTTTCTGAACATATATCACCTTTTTAACATGATATTCATATTGTACACCAGCGGAAACATTATCAAAAGAATAGCTTTTTTCTTTTACCGCTTCCGGCCGAGAATTACAACGGAAGGGTAAAGGCTAGCACGACATAGCAGGATTATTGTTCACAGGTCCCGGAAAATTGCTGAACAACTAGCTGGTCGTTTTGTGAGGAAGCTCCTTCAAAGCTTCTTTTCTGCTTAAGCGAATCCGCCCCATCTTGTCTATCTCTATAACTTTTACGGGCACTTCGTCTCCCTCTTTTATCTCATCGGTAACCTTGGCTACCCTTCTGTCTGCTATCTGGGATATATGAAGGAGTCCTTCTGTTCCGGGTATTATTTCAACAAACGCCCCGAAATCCATAATTCTTTTCACCTTACCACGATATACCTTCCCGATTTCAGCTTCAGCAGTAATGTCTTTGATAATATCTATGGCCTTCTGTGCCGCAGTGCCGTCCGAGGCAGCAATATTTATCAGTCCGCTGTCATCAATGTCTATTTTTACCCCGGTCTGTTCAATAATACTTCTGATAACCTTTCCTCCAGATCCTATAACATCACGAATTTTATTCTGTTTTATATGCATAGTATAAATTCTCGGAGCGTGGCGCGCCAGCGATTCACGGGGACCATCGAGTGATTTTTTCATTTCTTCCAGTATAACCAGCCTGCCCT
>JBFGJU010000061.1:0-9398 GCA_041577035.1 Thermodesulfovibrionales bacterium
CAAATCCGCATTCATGCCCGAACGCGCTGTCCAAAAAGAGATATTCCCACTGCTGCATGTCTGTTCAGCCTCCTTCTACTTCCATTTTTGTTTATCTTATCAAATAATGAAGTGTTCTGTATGCCCGGGTTTAACATATGCTTCTTGACATATATACTATTCAGAATTATTATTGAGCAATACATATCAAAGGGATATATGTACTTATCAAAGCATATAAAAGGATACGTTTCAGACTCTTTGATCTCAACTCCTCCGGACAGGACCACTGCCCTTCAGCCTACCTTGTTCAAGATGTACGAGTCCGCGGCATGTACGGATCGTTCTCGCATATGACAGAATTTTGACATGATTCATACGAAATATTCGAAAATTGCGTCTTTCTCAGACGATCATCAGGGTGAGCCTGCATACAATGACTGGTGCTCAGAGATCTAAAATTGGTAACAAATCTTATGATTTACATTTTCTGGAGAAGTATATTAGACTAGATCGTTTATGCGATTATATGAACATTATATTAGCATGATATTTGCATTATACATTACATAATACTGTCCGGCGCATAGTGTTTTAAGGGCATTGGGCGCGAAATAATGCTATGCTAATAAACAAAGCCGGATTACTATGAGGAGGTATAACGATGAACAGATGCACTTTTCTCATGGCAGCGATCCTGACGGGTTTCGTTCTGATCACTGCTCCGGTGTATGGGGCCCAGGACATCGCAGCCGCCAAAGTAACCACAGCACCGGTGCTGGACGGATCAGCTAATGATGCTGTCTGGGCACAGGCTCAGACCTACACCATTTACGATGAACGGATGAAGGCTGATATAACGCTCAAAGCGGTCTACACAAACGACATGGTCTATTTCCTTGTGCAGTATCCTGATCAGACAGAGGACCGGCTCCACAAACCATGGGTCTGGAACAAGGACCTTGAGATTTACAGTGTAGGAAAACAACGGGAAGACACTTTTATCTTTAAGTGGAACATGGAAAAACAGGAGATTGACCTTTCGAACTTTTCAGACGATACGTACACTGCTGACCTGTGGTACTGGAAAGCCCACCGAACTGATCCGGCAGGGTATTCTGATGACAAGTCACAGGTGCTCGCGGCAGAAACAGGGAAAAAAGCAAAGGAGCTGGTTAGCAAAAGGGGAAAGAAACGGTTTCTCGTTCGGCTCGGTGACGAAGGCATCTCAGCCCAGAAGAAAAAGGTGTTGACAGACTATCAGGGAGAGATACAGCCGCAATACATATCCAGACAGCCATCAGGCAGCCGTGCTGATGTAAAAGCAAAAGGCTCCTGGAAAGACGGCATGTGGACCATAGAATTCGGAAGACAACTCGTAACTGGCTACAAAGATGATGTTCAATTTAAGAACCTGAAAAAGAAATATCTCTTTGGTGTATCGATAAAAAGCCTGTACGGCGAACAATTTGATGACTCTGCTCCGAATTTCTACGGACAGGGACGGATATCAGAAAAGCTCTATCTCACATTTAAATAATGGGGTTCCTCGACAAGATACCATTCTCTAACAGGAAGATCCGCATCGTTGGCCTTGGCATGCTGGTCTTCCTGTTTGCGGTATCCAGTTTTTTTACCTATGCCCAGAACGTCAAAATCGAAAGAGAATTGGACGAGATCAATAAAGAGCATCAACCCATCTTGAGAGAAATGGACAATATTCTCAGCGATTTTGTAAATACAAAAGATAAGCTCACAACGTTTGTCATAGATGAATTGACCGACCTTAAACCTGTACTAAAGGAATCGCTCACGATAATACAAAGAGCAGAAGCGCTCTCCAAAAAGCTCACAGACGAACAACATCAGCGGCTGATCAAAGAGTTTATCGCGAAGATAAAAGAATATCGAGTCGGTATGATCGCGTACTCTCAGGAACTTACCATCCGGAGAACCGGCGAAGGTGTCCGTTCGTGGGAGCGGACGCTCCTTGAACTCGAAACCAATGCTCATGCTTTAGCAGTGGAGCTCAAGAATTCCATACTAGATGAAATTGAACGACATCAGACTGTTATGGCTCAAGCAGCTACCTATTCAAAAAGGCTGAACATTATTATCGGCCTGACCGGAATTCTGATCGGCATTGGTATCGCAGTTCTGCTCCAGAAAACACTGTCACGTCCCCTGCAACAGATGGCAACCATGTCAAAGAAAGTAGCAGACGGCGATCTGCGATTGGAAATTGCACAAACACGAGATGAAGAGATCAATGTGCTGACGCACAGCTTCGCTAACATGGTCAACAGCCTGAAGGTAATTCTGTCGAAAATAGGGGATATCACGGGCAGCATTTCTGATGTTACCTCTCAGATAACACGATCATCAGAGGACGTTTTGCAGGCAACCGAGATACAGAAACAGGCCATTGAAGAGACCTTTTCGGCCACGAATGACCTCAACACGTCCATATCCCATATAGCCACAAGCACTGATTCCCTGTCCGAGGCTGCGCGGGAATCATCATCCGCGATCCTGGAGACCAAGTCTGCCATCAATACAATAGCTGATAATGCCCACACGTTCACAGAGACAGCCAATGAGACCGCCTCATCAGTCGAAGAGATGGTGGCAACCGTGAAATCCATAGCTGAAAATGTTGAGGCCCTGTCAAATGCGTCAGATGAAATTGCCTCGTCCATCGAAGAAGTGTATGCCACGACAAAGGATATTGAAAAGAGCGCAGGCGAGTCTGTGTCTTTGGCTGAAACGGTTATGATGAATGCGTCAGACAAGGGGATGAATGCCTACCGTGCTGCCATTGAGGGGATGGAGGTAATCAAGACGAATGTCTCTGCCCTTGCGAATGTTATTAATGTGCTTGGCAAGAAGAGCGATGACATTGGCATGATTCTTGGTGTTATCAATGATGTTTCTGACCAGACGAATCTTCTGTCAGTGAATGCCGCCATTCTTGCGTCCAAGGCAGGAGAACACGGCAGGGGATTTGCCGTTGTCGCTGACCAGATCAAGGAACTGGCTGAGCGGGCCCTGCTCTCGACGAATGAGATAGGGAACCTGATCACATCCGTGCAGGAAGAGACGCGATCGAGTGTCAAGATAGCTTCGGAGGGCCTGCAGGCTGTTGATCAGGGTATGAAGCTCGCAAAAGAGATCAATGAGGCGCTCAATGATATCATCGACAGCTCAAAGGCCTCTACAGACATGGCAAAGGCGATACAGCGGGCTACCACTGAAGAGGCGGTTGTTATCAAGCAGATCACTGCTGCGATCGAGAACATGACCGAACAGACCGGGGCTATTTCGAACGCGCTGCAGGAGCAGTACAAGGGCAGCACGTTCATTCTGGGTGAGACAGAGAAGGTGAAAGACATTTCCCAGCAGGTAAGCGCTGCCACGAACGAACAGAAAGAGGTTTCAAACCAGATAGCCTCTGCCATAGAGAACGTGGCTGCGCAGGCGTTTCAGATTGCCGGCTCTACCGGCAGCCAGAAAGAAAAGAGCACCGCGATTCTGCAGTCCATGGAGAAAATCCAGAATTCCACACAGACCCTCATGAGTTCAACACAGTCGATGAACGCCGTCCTCAACAAGCTGAAACAGGAGTCATTAAATCTCATCTCTGTAATGGAGAAATTCAGGATATAAGCGTATCGCACCGGTTATCCAACCGGATTTCACCACGTGCTCCCGTTCCTTTTCACAGCGGCCCTAGAAAAAGGACTGTTCATTCCTGTTCGCTGAGCAATGCCGGACCGGGAAAGCCCGATATATTCATTTATTGTTTTAATTACGCTTCTCCAGTGATACAATAGTCCTTAGATACTAACAGCACTTTGTGGAGGAATATATGAAAAACAGAATAGTATGGATACTCCTGCCCCTGGCATTATTCCTGTTGCTCGTTTTTATGCCCCAGCTTATATCACTCTATGTAGACTGGATCTGGTTTAAGAGCATTCTGTTCGAAAATCTTTTTACGGTGAAGTTAAATGCCCAGATTATCTATGCCGCAGCGGGCTTTATCGCGGGATTTATTATCACGTTTATCAGTCTCTCGGCGTCCATAAAGGCCACAAAAGGACGGGTTATTACAACGTCAGTATATGGTCAGGAGATTCCCCAGCTTAATATTATCAGGCATTTCGATAAGATCAAAATAATTGTCCCGTTTGTTGTGGGATTATTCGTTGCAATGCTGTTCAGTTCCAACTGGATGACCGTCCTTTATTATCTGAATGCAGTGGATTTCGGTTATCAGGATCCTCTCTTCAGCAAGGATGTTTCATTTTATCTCTTCACCATCCCTTTTTATGAGATGATTGTTCACACGCTGCTCTTCGTACTTGTCATCTCATTTGTTGCCGCAGCGGTAAACTATGTGCTCAAGGGAACCATAGTCCTGTCACCAAAAGGGCTCTATGCCGAGCGTTCAGTGACCGTTCACCTCTCCTTTATTGGAGGTCTCATCTTTCTCGCTCTTTCTTTAAAAACATATATCAGTATGCACGCGTTACTTTACTCCTCTGGCGGGCTTCTGGCCGGGGCAACGTATACTGATGTCCATGCCGTTATACCCTTCATGAAATTACAGATAGGAATAGCCATTATTACAGCAGCACTGCTGGTCACCTATCCCTTTGCAAAACAGAAATTAATTGTTATCGCTGGAATTGCCATGTACTTTGTCGTATCTCTTATCGGAAATTCACTCTATCCGGCAATCCTGCAGAAGTTTGTTGTTGCACCGAATGAACTCGTCAAGGAAACCCCTTACCTAAAGCATAATATTGCGGCTACGCGAAAAGGGTTTGGCATCGAGACAGTCGATGAACGGAACATATCAGGCGGTACAACCCTTACAAAAAAAGATATCAAAAATAACAGTGCTACGGTAAAGAATATACGTCTCTGGGATCACCGGCCATTGCTGGACACCTTTAGTCAGGTACAGGAAATCCGCACGTATTATGAGTTCACCACGGTAGGCAATGACCGCTACCTCATTGACGGTGAATATCGTCAGACCATGCTGTCTCCACGGGAACTGTCGTCCGAGAGCATCCCGACAAGAAACTGGATCAATGAAACACTCACCTTTACCCACGGCTATGGCGTGACCCTCGGGCCGGTGAATCAGGTCACCCCTCAGGGGCTGCCGGTCTTGATCGTAAAGGATATCCCTCCGGTTTCAACGAGAGAGAGCATCACCATAGAACGGCCTGAAATCTATTACGGCAAGCTCACGAATAACTACGTCATTGTGAATACTGAATCAAAGGAATTTGACTACCCTTCTGGCGATGAAAACGTCTTTACCGAGTATTCCGGCAAAAGCGGCGTGACTATTGACTCTTTTATCAAGAAACTGGCATTCGCCGCTCATTTCGGTTCTCTGAAACTGTTTCTCTCGAACGATATAAAGCGGGACAGCAATATCCTCTTTAACCGGAATATTGCTCAACGGGTGAAGAAGACAATGCCCTTCCTGTATCTGGACAGTGACCCCTACATGGTCATCTCGGAAGACGGGCACCTCTTCTGGATCTATGATGCCTATACCATCAACAAACGGTTTCCCTATTCACAGCCCCTGAAGGGCGGCGGTATAAACTATATCCGCAACTCGGTAAAAGTCACCATAAATGCGTTTGACGGAAGCATGCATTTTTATATTGCTGACGAAGATGATGCGATTATTCAGACGATAAGCCGGATATTTCCGGGAACCTTACAACCGCTCTCAGAGATGCCGGCTGATCTCAGAAGTCATATACGCTACCCGCTCGATATTTTCGGCGTTCAGACGAGCGTCTATTCAACCTATCACATGGAAGAACCCCAGATCTTCTATAACAAGGAAGACCAGTGGGAAATACCTGTAATGGGTGCCGGGATGCAGAAGGAAAGAATGGAAGCCTATTATACGATCATGAAACTCCCTGAAGAACAGCACGAGGAGTTTATCCTGATGCTGCCGTTTACGCCGCAGAAGAAAGACAATCTGTCCGCATGGATGGTTGCGCGCAGTGACGGTGAATATTACGGAAAACTCGTTGTCTATCGCTTTCCGAAAGACCGGCTCGTCTATGGCCCAAAGCAGATCGTTGCCCGGATCAATCAGGATACCGAGATATCTCGTCAAATATCCCTTTGGGACCAGAGGGGCTCCCAGGTAATACAGGGCACGCTCCTGGTCATACCCATAGAAAGCTCTCTTATCTATGTGCAGCCGCTCTATCTCCGTGCTGAAACCGGCAAGATACCTGAGCTGAAGCGGGTCATCGTTGCCTATGAAAACCGCATTGCCATGGAAAAGACCCTTGAAGAGGCGCTTGCACAAATTTTCGGCGATGTCGGCATTGCAGAACGTATCCAGGCTCCTGATGAACGTCCCATTCCCCGGGCCACCGATGAAAGGAGCCTCATTCAACGGGCAGGTGAGCATTACCGCCGGGCAATGCAGGCACAGCGTGAAGGAAACTGGGGTCTCTATGGTGATGAAATCCAGAAGCTTGGTGATATCATCAGACAGCTGCAGAGATAGTGTGTAGCGATTATACGACTGTCCGGCAGGATATTCCGTACGTTACAGGGAATAATTTCGGTATACTATAGACTGAACGAATTTCTGTGAGGGGGTTATGCTCAATTTCGTGGAAAAACTGGGAGCGTATGTTCTCTATTACCTGAACGAGGCAGGCAGAATGGGCATATTCCTTTTTTTTTCTCTCTTTAATATTATTAAACCACCGTATAACAAGATATCCAGTGTCCTGAAACAAATTTATGTTATTGGTTCTTTGTCCGTGTTCGTCATCATTTTCACCGGGGCATTTACGGGTATGGTGCTCGGGCTTCAGGGGTATAATACCCTGACTAAATTCGGTGCCGAAGGTCTCCTCGGCTCGGCAGTGGCCCTCAGCCTCATCAGGGAACTGGGTCCGGTGCTGTCCGCACTTATGGTTACCGGACGTGCCGGATCCGCAATCTGTGCTGAAATCGGTATCATGAGAATATCTGAACAGATAGATGCCCTTGAATGCATGGCTATTGATCCCTATAAGTTCATTATGGCACCGAAGTTTATCGCGGGGATTATCTCCATGCCCCTGTTAACTGCGTTATTTGACGTGATCGGTATCTTTGGCGGGTATGCAGTCGGTGTCGGTCTCCTCGGGGGCAACGAGGGGGCTTTCTTTTCGAGCATGCAATCAGATGTGGAGTTTATTGATGTCTATATGGGCTTTGTTAAATCGGTCTGTTTTGGCCTTCTTATTGTCTGGCTGTGTGCAGCCAAAGGATATTACGTTCATCTGGAACGGAAAGGCGGTTTCGGAGCAGAGGGTGTGAGCAACGTGACCACCAGTGCTGTTGTGCTGACCTCTGTATCTATTCTGGTAATGGATTATTTCATCACATCGATACTCATATGAAAACGGATTCAGATATCATTATAGCGCTGTCTGACGTCTGGAAGTCATTTGGTACACAGCCGGTTCTGAAAGGGATTAACCTCTCTGTTATAGACGGGAAAACGACCATTATTGTTGGCCCAAGTGGACAGGGGAAAAGCCTGATCCTAAAACATATTCTTGGTTTGATAAAGCCTGATCGCGGCCAAGTCCTGTTTGAAGGAAAAGACATTAATGCTATACATAAAAAAGAGCTGAACGAGATCAGAACCAAGATCGGTGTATTGTTCCAGAATGCGGCACTCTTTGATTCAATGACAGTCTTTGACAATGTGGCCCTTCCCCTGCGTGAAAAAACAGCGGCATCAGAGAGTGAGGTCCGCGAGGTCGTAGATGAAAAGCTCTCGTTAATGGATCTCAGGGGCAGTAATGACAAGTATCCGGCCCAGCTGAGCGGCGGCATGAAAAAGAGGGTCGGCCTAGCGCGCGCGCTGGTATTAAATCCCCGGATAGTCTTTTTTGACGAACCGACAACAGGGCTGGATGTGGCCCTGAGCAACGAGATTTACCGGTTCTTCTTTAAAACCCAGGAAAAGCTGGAATATACCGCGGTCATAGTGAGCCACGATGTTCCGAAGATCTTCAAACTCGCTGATTATGTGGCCCTCATCTATGATGGTATTATTCAGGATTGTCTCTCACCAGAGGATTTTCAAATGTCATCCAACCCCATTATCAAGAATTTTGTGGAAGCGACCATGGGGACCATATATTCAAGTGAAGCGATGGAGGTATAATATTCGTATGAAAAAAATAACTATTGAAACAGGGGTAGGGATTTTCATTCTTATCGGTCTTCTCTGTCTTGGCTATCTGTCTGTTAAACTGGGAGACGTCAGCCTTTTTGGAAGAAAGCAATATCTCGTCAAGGCCCGCTTTGGGAATGTTTCCGGGCTCAAAAAAGGGGCCCAGGTCGAAATCGCCGGTGTTATCGTTGGCAAGGTCTCAAAGATAGACCTTGATGATTATGAGGCATATGTTGAAATGTTGATTGAACCTCATGTGAAAATTCAGGACGACGCAATAGCGTCGATCAGAACGCAGGGCATTATCGGCGATAAATATATCAAGATCAAACCCGGCGGGGGGTCTGAATATGTTGGTGCTGAAGACGAAATTATGGAAACCGAATCAACCATAGAACTAGAAGAACTGGTCACGAAATATATGTTTGAAAAGGAATAACACGAGATGATGAAAAAAAATATGCTTCAGACCGCGCTATCTGTCTTTACGGTGTGCATTGTCAGTTTTGTGCCCCTCTGTTCATTCGCTGAATCCCCCACAGAGGAGTTACGAACAACGATTGAATCTATTATTGCTGAGCTTAAGAAAAAACCGGCCTCGTCTCAGGAAAAAGAAAAACGACGCGCTACCATCAGGGCACTGGTGGCAGACAGATTCGATTATGAAGAAATGTCCAGGCGTTCGTTAGCACGCCACTGGAAGAACAGGACTCCTGAGGAGCAGACAGCGTTTGTCTGTGTTTTTGCTGAACTGCTTGAATCATCGTATATCGATAGAATCGAATCGTACACGAATGAACAGGTTATCTATAATAAAGAGAAGATAAAGGGAAAGGGTAATTATGCTGTGGTGAGCACAACCATCTCGACCAAGAAAGTCGACATCCCTATTGAATATAAGGTCATCCAAAAAGGCAACAAATGGTGGGTATATGACGTGGTGATAGAGGGGGTAAGCTTTATCAGCACTTACAGAAGCCAGTATGACAGCATCATCAGAAAAGAGTCTTTTGAAGCCCTCATTGATCATATGGAAAAGAAAGTTGAAGAATTTAAAGGAAAGCGTTCTACAAAGGGATAAGCGCCTTCTTTTTGATAAAAACTGAAAAAGGAAAGCCTCTGCATGAAAGAGAACCTGCTGGAACTGATTAACGATCTGAAAGAGGAAATGAAGATATGC
>JBFGJU010000062.1:0-9394 GCA_041577035.1 Thermodesulfovibrionales bacterium
CAGTGGGTATACCGGCAGTGAACTGCTTCGGATTCTCACGGGGCATCCTTTGGTTACCGTTAGTGCGGTTACGTCTGAACGTTCAGCAGGAAAAAAGGTAAGCGAAATCTTTCCTGCTTTCTTACCACATACACGCCTCACCTATGAGCCGCTGCGAAAAGAGAAAGTGATCAAGAAGGCGGACGTCTTCTTCCTTGCGCTTCCTCACGGCGCGTCTCAGGAGGCAGTGAATTTCTTTTATGAAAAAGGACAGCGTGTGATCGATCTGTCTGCCGACTACCGCCTGACCGATCGATCACTATATAAGAAATGGTATGGCATACCACATGAGTTTCCTTCGACATTACAGGCGGCTGTCTACGGCCTTCCTGAGCTGTTTAAACAGACCATCAGGAAGGCACGACTCATTGCCAATCCCGGTTGTTATCCGACAGGAGCTCTTCTTGGGCTCCTGCCCGCGGTTCAGCATGAATTGATTGATGTCTCATCAGTAATTATCGATTCCAAATCAGGAACGAGCGGAGCAGGAAGAAAGTCCGACCTGTCACTTGCTTTTTGCGAGATTAATGAAGGATTCAAGGCTTATAGTGTCGGATCTCACCGGCATACCCCGGAGATAGAGCAGATACTGTCCTCTTTAGCTCGCAAGGATATTACCGTGAATTTTACCCCGCACCTTCTACCGGTCGATCGTGGAATTCTGACGACAATGTACGCCCCGCTCAAGAAAAAGATATCTGAAGGAAAGCTCTTTGACATTTATCGGGCGTCCTTCAAAAAAGAGCCGTTCATTACGGTTTACGCCAAAGGTCTGTATCCCAATATCCTGAACGTACGAAGTACCAATTTCTGTCATATAGGACTCAAGGTAAACAAGCGCACCAATACGCTGATTATTGTCACTGCGATTGACAACCTTGTAAAAGGCGCCGCAGGTCAGGCCGTGCAGAATATGAACATCATGCTGGGATTTGAAGAAACAACCGGGCTGAAAGCAGTAGCCCTCCATCCCTGATAGAACAATGGGGCCGAAAGGATTTCATTACGCAACAGTATCAGCAGGGATCAAGGCACCCCGCAGAAAGGATATGGCCCTGATCTTCTCTGAAACTGAAGCGACTATCGCAGGCACATTTACAACCAATGCAGTGAAAGCTGCACCGGTTCAGACATGCTTAAAAAAAATAAAATCCGGAAAAGCTCGGGCAATAGTTGTTAATAGCGGAAATGCAAACGCCTGTACCGGCATACAGGGAACTAAGGACATCCGGCATATCATTTCGCTTGTCTCACAGCAGCTGGGAATACCGTCTGACCATACGTATATGTGTTCGACGGGGGTCATCGGAACACCGCTGCCCATGATAAAAATCGTCCCCGCGATCAATAAACTTACGGAAAATCTTGGCAATGCTTCTTTGAGAAACGTCGCGAAAGCAATGATGACTACTGATACATTTCCGAAAACAGTATCAAAGAAAATAAGAATCGGGAAGAAAACCGGCACAATTTCAGGCGTTTGCAAAGGAGCGGGCATGATAGCGCCGCATATGGCAACCATGTTGTGCTTTATCCTTACTGATATCGCAATTGATCAGAAGACACTGAATGTTCTTTTGAGAAGATCGGTTGAACAGTCATTTAACCGAATAACCATTGATGGAGACATGTCAACAAACGATACGGTTCTGATGATGGCAAATGGAATAATCGGCAACGTGCCGGTGAAGCGTAGTTCACCCTCTTTTGATACGATCCAGAAAGCACTGAATGATCTTACTGATAACCTGTCAAGACTTATAGTTACCGATGCTGAAGGTGCGACAAAAGCAGTTGAAATTCTCATCAGGAATTCAAAAAACAAGTCCGAGGCAGAAGCAGCGGCATTTGCTGTTGCGAATTCTTTGCTCGTTAAAACGGCTCTCTATGGAAAAAATCCGAACTGGGGGAGAATCATGGCTGCTCTCGGGTACGCTGGGATAACGTTTAATCCCGAAAGAACAGATATTTATTTTAATGCGGTAAAGGTCGTTGCAGGAGGTGTATCAAACCATAGGGACAGACTGGCTACAAAGGCACTTTCCCGGCAAAAACTGAAGATAACCATAGACCTTCATCAAGGAAGTGCTTCAGCCCTGGTTCTTACCAGCGACCTCTCGGAACAGTACGTCCGGATAAACGCGGACTATAGAACATAGCCATTTGCCATTTCTCGCTTCCCTGCATTCATAATGTGACATATATGTTATCCGATGTGGTCTTCCTCGGCAGACGCACTGAGACAGACGATTTGCGACTTACTATCTGTCCGAATATGTGATATTCTGAAATAAGAATGGCTGAATTACGATTAAATCTGGTCACGAGGGAATGGGTCATAATAGCCACTGAACGGGCCAAAAATCCTGAGGAGTTCGTACAGCATAATCATAAAACCATTCCCGCGTTTGCTCACAGCTGTCCATTCTGCCCGGGCAATGAGCTGAGAACGCCCGGGGAGGTGATGAGAGCAACTGCTGAGAATGGGTGGCGCGTACGAGTGACTCAAAACAAATTTCCCGCGCTTTCTCCGGAAGGTGAAAAAAGAAGGACCAATAAAGGTCTGAGGCATCTGGTCACCGGTGTCGGAAGGCATGAAATAATAATTGAATCTCCGATCCACAATATGCATACAGCATTCATGGGCACAGACGACCTGTCACTGGTAATACGAACCTACCGGGAGCGGTTTATCGAGCTCTCCCGTGATCCCCGGGTGGAATATGTCATAATCTTTAAGAACTATGGTGAAGAAGCTGGTACGTCTCTGTTACACCCGCATGCACAGATCATCGGTACACCCATAACGCCGCTTCTTGTCAGAAACCGGAAAGAAGAACAGATCCGGTATTTTGACAACACGGGCCACTGCTTATTATGCGAACTGTTAAATGACGAGCTGAATGACGGGGAAAGAATCATATTGAATACTGATCATTTTGTGGCCTTTATCCCTTTCGCCGCATTATCGCCCTTTCATACATGGATATTTCCGAAACGGCATTGTGCCACATTCGGTTCCATAACCGATACAGAAATTGCTGACCTTTCATTGCAATTGAAAAGCGTGCTTTTAAGATTCTATGAAGGTCTGGAGAATCCTGATTTCAATTATGTGATACGGTCCCACGACCCAAATGCATGCGATTCAGAATATCTTCACTGGTATCTGAGTATTGTTCCCCGTATTACCCAGACCGCCGGGTTTGAGCTTGGCTCCGGAATCTATGTAAATACAGCAATTCCTGAAAAAAGTGCTGCGTTTTTGAGATCCGTGAAGGTATAGGTTCCATGTGAAGGCAGCGGAGTTAGCGCTTCTCCAGAATATCAGGGAATAGATGATACATCGAGTATGCCAAAAACCGCCTGAACTGCCGGAGCATCCGACGGCAGTTCCAGAACCGATTTCCCCTCGAGATCATTCTTAAAAATCGTGCCGTCCTGCGGTACGATTCCGGCAACCGTGAGACCAAGCCCTTCAGAAAGCTTTTTCAGTTCCGGCCCTTCATCACCGGTAATGCGATTTATAATGAGAATGCTTTTATCCACTGCCAGATTCAGTTCATACACAAGGTCTGCAATTCTTTTTGCCGTTTTTATTCCTCGAACGGTCGGATCACTTATGATCATCAGCAGATTGACCGAATGGGTTGTTCTCCTGCTCAGGTGTTCCATTCCTGCTTCATTATCTATAACCACATAGGAATACGTGTCTGAAAGCTTATCCGTATATTTCCTGATAATATTATTTGCAGCACAGTAACAGCCCGGCCCCTCCGGTCTGCCCATCACCATAAGGTCAAATCCCGTAGCCTCAATGAGCGATTGCTGTACCTGATAGTCAAAGAGCTGTTCTGTTGACATACCTCCCGGTCTGTCCGTTCCGCTTCGTATGGTCTCGAGCGAGTCTTCGCGCAGATGACCTATGGTAGCATGCACGTCAACGCCCAGTGCTTCATGGAGGCATGCGTTGCTGTCCGCATCAACCGCAAGAACAGGCTTCTGTCTTTTTTCTTTAAGATATCGAATGGTTAAACCGGCGATGCTTGTTTTACCGGTACCGCCCTTTCCTGCTACCGCGATAACATACGCCACTTTTTTATACCTCCCTGCACTCTTCTATGTCTCCCGCTTAGGCTTCAATGTCCTCATTCGGGCGATGTCCTCCTGATATCCGTATATATGGGCGCCCGCACTGTACGCATACATCGCTCCGCTCTGCAGACCCGCCTCACTCGCAACCAGTTTTTTGAGTAGCTCTATTCCTGCCAGGTTCGAAGGAAATCCTGCCCAGAGATCCCACGACCGGAAATAGCAGCTTACCGTAAGAATGAGATTATCCTGAACAGGAATAGCCTTAAAATCAAGCAGTCTCAAACAAGGAGGATCAAGATTGCCGTCATTGCCATAACACACATCGTGATCCTCCGGAGTTCCTATTTCTAAAATTGCCTGATTCGTAAGCGGTGTTTCTCTCAGAAGCTGAATAATCCGCTCGAGCTGGGTGCCGCCTTTCGGCATCTTATGATGAATCCTGCTCGCGTATTTGTACGTCTCATTTTCTGATAAAACAGGATCCATCAGATAATTCACAAAATAGTCTTCCACATATTCCATAGTCGTGGGAGGCGGCAGTCCCGAACCCGGTGGCATCACGGGAATCATGTCATCACCGGGATGCTCGATCGAGACCGCAATGCCGGGGTACTGCAACCGGTGTTGCTCCTTTTCGAATGAACCTTTTTGTATCTCCTGGGTGTATGCATGATCAAATATATTATAAATTAACTGGAACCACGCATCGGATATGGTTTTGGCATGCAAATAAAACGGAAGCACCGTACCCCCTTTATTACGGAAATAGTATCAGAGACTACAAGTAGTGCAGTAAAACGCAACAACCAGAATTATAATAGTTATCTTTGCTTTGTTTGGTCAAGTTATCCGCAACGGACTACAAAGGGAAAAGTGTTCAAAAAAATGTTTGACAAACAGATAATCGTGTATAATATCATTACAGAGGGAATGTATTTAGAAATATTCTTTATTCTGATTTTTATTATCTGCAACGGATTTTTTGCTGCTTCTGAGATCGCCGTTGTTACCTCACGAAAGTCTTTTATAAAAAATCTTTCAGATAAAGGCAGCCATCGCGCAGACAAACTGTTGGAACTTCAGGCAGAACCGGACCGGTTTCTTGCAACAGTCCAGATAGGCGTAACTGTTGTCAGTGCACTTGCATCTGCAATCGGAGGCGCCGCTTCTGTGAAGATCCTTGAGCCCCTGATTGCCGGTATTCCTCTGCCCTTCGTGGCAAAGGGCGCCGCAGCGATATCAATCGGAATAGTCGTAATAGTGATCTCATATCTTTCCCTGATAATTGGAGAGCTTGTGCCAAAATCGATTGCACTGCGAAATCCTGAAAAAGTCGGCCTTTTTGTTGCGCGTCCCATAGCTTTCATTTCCAGGATTTCATCATTTGTTGTAACGATACTGACCAAGAGCACAAACGTCTTCCTTAAGCCGTTTGGTGCACATGTATTTTCAGAGCGGTCATTTATTACAGAGGAAGAAATAAAGCTCCTTATCGAAGAGGGAAGAGACCGGGGCATTTTTGAGCCCACGGAGCAGGAACTGATTCAGAGTGTTTTTCGCTTCACTGATATTTCAGTTGGGGGAGTTATGGTACCCGTAACCGAAATGGTTGCTTTCAATATCAATGATTCACCTGAAGTAGTTGTCAAGACCATAACCGAAGAGAATTTTTCCCGGTATCCTGTCTATGAAAAAGATCGCACCGATATTAAAGGGATCATTTACAGCAAGGATGTCTTTAATGAGCTTGCTGACAGGAGAACGATTGAGATTCGCCGGTTGCTTCACAATGCTACCTTTGTTCCTGAAACAATGAAAATAAGCGCCTTGATGAGACAGATGCAGCAGAAAAGACAGCATATGGCAATTGTTGTCAATGAATACGGGACAGTAGAGGGGCTCGTGACCATAGAAGACCTTCTCGAGGAGATTGTCGGAGAAATCAGAGATGAATTTGATATTGAAACTCCTGTTCAGAAGCTCAGGAACGGCATAATGCTCATAGATGCCTCACTCGCGATCCGGGACCTTAATGAAGATTATCATTTTCATATACCTGAATCGGGTGAATACGACACACTTGGCGGCTTCATGCTTTCCAGTCTGCAGAGGCTTCCATCTGTCGGGGACAACTACAAGACGGACGAATATGATTTTATGATACAGAGCATGAAAGGCCGAAGGATCATAAAGATCAAAGTCGAAAAACTGAATCAGAGCGACATATCAACGCAGAATTTCCCCGAGGCATAATGTTACTTGTTCAAGACGCTGTTGATTAATTGCACGAACTTCGTTGGGGTAAAGGGTTTCTTCAGTATCGCATCCATTGATTCCAGTATATTCTTATCCTGATTCTCGAGACTATATCCGGTGGTGAGAATAAATTTAAGGTCAGGATTTATCGCCTTCAAATCTTTAAACAGCTCTGATCCCGTCTTTTTGGGCATACACATGTCCGATATGACGAGGTCGATAACATGGTGATTGGTTTTATATAATTCGAGCGCCTTTTCACCGTCCGGGGCAAGCAGCACATTAAATCCTACAGCCCGCAAAACAGACCCAACCATTCCCCGCAGCATTTCTTCATCTTCAGCGACTAAAATTATCTCACGTGCAGAGGCCCTGCTTCCATACGGGTTGAGAGCCGTATGGTCACATTTCCCGGCATCACTCTTCCGCCTCGGTCTCATCGCCGGCAGATAAAGCCTGAACGTTGATCCTTGATTTTCCTCACTATCCACATCGATAAAGCCGCCATGGGAATTCACTATTGAATAGACTATGGAAAGACCAAGACCCGTTCCCTTGTCTTTTTCCTTCGTTGTATAGAACGGTTCGAAGATATTCCCTATCTTGTCAGGACTAATACCCACTCCCGTATCAGACACTGCCAGGGAAATAAATTGACTGCCTTGTTTCCCGGTTTTCCGGGCAACCATTGTATTACGGAAATCACATTTCCCCGTTGTTATGGTCACCGTCCCTTTTCCGCTCATTGCATCACGGGCATTTAAGACCAAATTCATAACTGCCTGCGTCAACTGTTGCTTATCACACTCTATCTCCGGTATGTCATCCTGGAGCTCAAGATGTATCTCGATTGTATCTTCGATCAACCTGTTCAGAAATTCGCGTGCTTCCTCGACAAAGGCATTAACATTAATGTGTTCGAACTCCAGTGGTTTTTTTCTGCTGAACATGAGAAGCTGTTGTACAAGGTCAGAACCCCTTTTTGACAATGTAATTATTGACTGCAGTTTATTATAGACTTCTGAATTTCTGGTAACAGTATTGCTTCCGAGCTCCGCAAAGCCCAGGATTCCCGTAAGTAAATTATTAAAATCGTGCGCGATGCCGCCGGCAAATTTCCCGACTGCTTCCATTTTTTGAGCCTCAAGCAGCAGTGTTTCAAGCCTGTGCTCCTCCGCTTCGGCACGCTGTTTTGCCTTTCGGTCTTCCCATATTTCAAGCGCCCGCTTTATCCTCATTGGCAGTCCGGTAATGTTTCTCTTCAGGATATAATCTATTGCGCCAAGCCTGAGGCTGTCGACAGCTATCAGTTCGTTCCCGTCTCCGGTGATCAGAATAACAGGAACATCAATTTGAAGGTCTTTACAGATGTTAATTGCTTCAATGCCGGTAATATCAGGAAGCGTATAGTCCGCCAGTATAATGTCAGGAGAAAATTCCACAACCTGGTTAACAAATTCACTGTGATTCCGTGCAACCTGGTATTGAACATCAAAGCCTGATCTCTGGAGCTCATGAAGCTCAAGTTCTACATCATCGGGGTTATCTTCCAGAAAAAATATTTTCAGATGTCTGTTTAATTCATCCATGAATCATTTAATGTCAAGCTTCTCATTCATCAGTAGCCAGTAAAATCCTATCTGCCTCACTGTTTCAACAAACTGCTCAAAGTCTACCGGTTTTCTGATATAACTGTTCACACCAAAGTCATAGCTTTTTACCATGTCACTTTCCTCCTTGGAGGATGTAAGAACAACGACCGGAATTAATTTGAGCTTCCTGTCATGTTTTATCTTCTGGAGGATTTCAATACCATCAACTTTTGGGAGTTTAAGATCGAGAAGAATGAGGCTGGGCAACACGTGGTCAGACTGTGCATAGTCTCCCTTATAGAAAAGGTAATCTATAGCCTCTCTTCCATCTCGAGCAATATGCACAGGATTCAAAATATTATTCTTTTTCAGTGCATGCAAGGTGAGTTCGACATCATCCGGATTATCCTCTACCAGCAAAATTTGGGTAAGTTGATTCTGCATATCATGCCTCCTTGTAAAGGGGTAATTGCATATAAAATGCCGCTCCATGATTGAGCTTTGCTTCAGCCCATATTTTTCCATCGTGACGCTCTGCGACCCTACTCACTATTGCTAAACCGATACCGGTACCTTCATACTCTTCGGGAAGATGCAGTCTCTGGAACACCTGATAGATCTTATCATGGTACTGCATGTCAAAACCGATTCCATTATCCCTGATAAAAATCGCCTTCATTCGATCATCAAAGCCCACAACGATTTCGGGATTCTCCGAATTTCTGGTAAATTTAAGTGCATTAGATATAAGATTCGACAGCATGCTTTCAATAAGCACAGGATCGCCCTTGATGAACGGCAATTCTTCTACTGTAATCTGTATCTTCCTTGATTCGATCTCATGTGCATTGCTTTCAAGAATTTTTCCGAGCATAGCACTGCAATTTATCCTTTTGGAGGCAAGCTCGGTCCTGCCGATTCTCGAAAAGGTCAACATGTCGTCAATCAGAGCAGACATCCTCTGGGTCCCTTTACGCACCCTTTTGAGATAATGTTGTGCCCTGTCATCAAGGGTATCTGAAAATTCATCGATCAGTATTTTTGAGAATCCATCTATGTTCCTGAGAGGAGCCCGCAGGTCATGTGATACAGAATAGGCAAATGCCTCGAGTTCCTTGTTCGCTCTGGCAAGCTTATCACTGGTGTTCTCAATAGATCGAGTCTTTTCATCGAGTTCCACAGCCATTTGATTGAATGCATCCCGCAGTAATCCAATTTCGTCTTTCCGGGTGACAACAGGAAGAGAAAATCCTGTATGTTTGGATATTTTTTCCGGCAAACGTTTTATATCATTCGCCAGTTTTGAAACAGGCGTGCTTACCAGGCGCGACATCATAACATAGACAATCATCGTAATTGCGCTTATTCCCAACATACTAATGATAATGTCTGAATTCCTGAGAGCAGCAATC
>JBFGJU010000063.1:0-9326 GCA_041577035.1 Thermodesulfovibrionales bacterium
CAGGTTATACATAATTTAGAAATTAAAAAGGGCTGGATTTTCTCCGGCCCTTTTTAATCAGATATTTATTTTTGACTCATTAATCAATCGTCATCATCGTCACTATCGTCTTCATCGTCACTATCGTCTTCATCATCACAATCATCATCGAAATTAAAAGGGCTGGCATGTTTCTTTTTCTTGCATTTTTTACGAGGTTTCTTTTTTTTCTTTTTATTCTTTTCTAGTGATTTTTCGGCAGTTTCGTATGTCGTAAAATTTCCCCTATTATCCGATACAACATGTATGCTGCTTCCTGATGAAATGGATTTTGTTTCAGAGTCATTCAGTGTTATCAGTGCAGCGCCCAGGATGCTTGTAACAAAAAGCCCCTTCTCTCTCAAAGAAACAGTCCCTAGAAACCCCTCAGCATCTGTATCGCCACCATTTTGAACCATGCCGGGGTTATCGTTCAACACAATCTCACTAGATCCGTTTTTGAGAACAAATGATTCATGAGGGCTGGTCTTAATGTCAAGCACACCCTCAAGAAGATGAACCATATATGGAGGTCCTGTATTTTCAATGACGACTTTTGACGATTGGAAGAGGTCTATCCGTGAGCCACCGGTATAAAATAACGATACATATCCTTTTTCTGTCTTTATCGCTGTGTCCCCCACAATAGGATACACTTCCGGTGCAGGTATCCAGACTCCGGAAGATGATCGGATAAACACCTCCCCGTAATTCATCATTTCCCCAAGAGTCAATGCAGTTTGAGCATATAAATCCTGAACAACAAATGCTGCGCTCATGCAAAGAATAATAATGATGAACACAGAAGCAATGCGCCTACGCATTCTCTACCCCCTGAATATAGCTCATTCTATTCTGTAAATGCTCAGTCCCCTCGTGAATCTACAAACCGGTGCCTTCACCCCTTATGAAGGCGTTATGGTTCGGCCCCCACCCTTTTTAACAAGATGTGACACACTTTACTGCTTTTTTTCTTTGCAATTCACTTGCCAGAAACAGCAAGCTCGGAAAACTATTTGATTTTAAATAACTATTTATTGCGGAGTGAGAAAATAAACAAAGAAATATATATCGAAAAGAGACACCCTGCTTCGATCTGGCACATCTTTGAAAGCTGAAAAAATCACACTGCTGCTTCTACTATCCCTATCCCCCTTCGATATAATTGTCCGCTCATGTATTCAGGAAGACAATTTGTCTTCTTTCCCGTGACGCTTCAACCTTATCAATTTTTAACACCAGTTGAACTGAATTCATATGGGCTAAAATATTGCATTCACGAGATGAGGAGTCTATGCCATAGAGAATCATCAAATAAGGATTTTGATATCCTATGTGAGTGATTGTTATCTGCTCACCTGTATCAGCGACAAAAAGAGCGATCAATTGTTCATCTCTTTTCAATCGTGCCTGTGTTTTCGTAATATGTTTTTGAATCATGTTATAGAAGGTATCAGCAAGGAGCTGGTTCTTAAATAATTTTGGATCTGCTTTAAGAAGTTCAAATTTCGGGAAAAAAACATCTGACATTTTTCCTCCTCGTCTCTACTTTTCGATGAAAACACCATCATTATAGCAGATCTAAAATAAGTGGACTACATAAAGCAGTTGAACATGCATTGCTCTAAAAAACAGAAAGGGGAAGCGAGGAGAAAAAAAGGGAGATCCTCGGGAACATACTGTTTTACAAAAAAGGTTCTCACACGAGGGCCTTTATTAATGAATAAACATCCGTTTCGTTCACTATCCTCGAGTAACTGCTGCGGTTATTACGCTGCTTCTTTTTTCTTCTTCTTTTTCTCGGCAGCAATTGCGAACACTTCCTGAGCATTGAATGTGCCGTCTATTGCCTGCACAGGACATTTAGCCGTACAGATACCACAGCCAATGCACTTATGCTCGTCGATTACATGCAGCTTTTTCATCTCTCCTGTCGGAGCATTAACAGGACAAACCTTGGAGCATATCTGACAGCCAATGCAATGATCAAGTACAACTGCCTTAGAACGCGTTGGTATAAAGTCGGTAATCGCCTTTGTCGGGCACTTGGAAACACAGAGCCCGCAAATTTTGCATTTATCAATGTTTATAGTTGAGAGGCTGGTCTGAACCGAAGGAGCATCAAAAGGACAGGTCTTCACGCATATACCGCAGCCAATACACCCGACATCGCAGTGCTTCTTTGTCGCACCGCCTTTATCTTTTGAATGGCAGGTCGTAAGAACCATCTTCGATGCCGGAAGCACTTCTATAACATTTTTCGGACATGCCTGCTCGCATTTTCTGCAGCCGGTACACTTGATAATATCCACAACAGGAAGCCCGTCATCGCTCATCGTCATCGCGCCGAACGGGCAAACCCGTGAGCACGTTCCGTAGCCAAGACAGCCATACACACAGGATTTGTCCCCACCTCCCGCAAGCACTGCAGCCCTGCAGTCAATGACGCCTTCGTATTTCATTCTTCTTCTGGATTTGCTGTTTGAACCCTGGCACATTATCCTCGCAAAGAAGGGCTCCATACCCCCGGCTTCCTTGCCCGTTATCCTGGCAATCGCTTCTGCCGAAGCTGCCCCACCAGGTGAGCAGAGCGTTGGTGGCACATCAGGGTCTGCGACCACCGCTTCTGCATACTGCCGGCATCCGGCATAGCCGCACGCACCGCAGTGCGCATGGGCAACAAAGTCCATTACCTGTTCGACTCTGGGGTCCACCTTGACAGAGAATTTTTTTGCGGCAAAGGCAAGGCCGAGCCCGAAAATAGCGCCAACGCCTATAAGAAAAACGAATGTGAATTTCAGGACTTCAATCAGGTTAACGGATTCCTTTGCTTCTACGCCGCCGCCTACGCCACCAAAGGCCTCGGCAGCACATAAGATGAGAAACGCCGCCGATAAAACTATTATATTTTCTATTTCACTTCTCTTGAACATCCTTATTCTCTTAATTCTTATTTCCTTGTTTATTATAAATAATCAGAGTTGTATAAGTCCTGAAAATCCCATGAAAGCAAGCGAGATAAGAGCTGCCGCAACAAATGCGATCGGCAGACCTCGGAACGAGCGGGGCACATCAGCAAGCTCCAGTTTCTCCCGGATGCTCGCCATGATAACCAATGCCAGGGCAAATCCGAGGCCTGAACCGAGCCCGAATGCCATACTTTCAATAAAACTGTATCCTTCACCAACATTTATGAGCGGAACAGCAATAATTATGCAGTTCGTGGTTATCAACGCAAGGTACACACCAAGTTTGTAATACATGGCCGGGTTGACCTTTCTCATAATCGTATCAGCAGACTGCACAAACGCTGCAACGACCCCGATAAAAATAATTATTTTCAAGAAAGTTATTTCCAGGGGAACCATGACATAGACAAACACCAGCCAGCTGAGGGCTGCACTAATGACCATGACAGCAGTGAAGGTTATGCTCATGCCGACGGCGGTCTCCATTTTCTTGGATACACCGAAGAAGATGCAGAGCCCGAGGAATCGCGTAAATACGAAGTTATTAATGAGCGACGCAGCAATAATTAATTCAAAGAGTCTTTCAAAATCCATTCACTCCCTCCTCAATTATCAGACACCTGAAGCGCCTTTACCTCCAAAGAATCTGATATCGATCCAGTTAAAGAACGCCATGAGTATTCCGACCGCAAGGAAGCCGCCTGCCGGCATGATGAAAAACAGAATCGGCTTGGTGCCGATGATCTGAAATCCCCAGAGCGAACCCTTCCCGATAAGTTCCCTGAAAAACCCGATTATGCATAGGGCTATAAGAAAACCGATTCCCATACCGAGGCCGTCAAAGAACGAAGGTACCATCTTGTTCTTTCCGGCAAAGACCTCTGCGCGCGCAAAAATGGAAGCAAATGCAACGATGATCTGAATATACAGTCCTATCTTGGCATAGACATCTCTGACAAATGCGGCCATTCCCATATCAATAACACTGACCCAGCCGGCAATGATAAGCATAAATATCGGGATCCTGATTCGGGGGTGAATCACCTTTCTCAGGAGCGATACTGTAACATTCACCATAACCTGAACAAAGACAACGGCAAATCCCAAATAAAACGAGCTTTTCAGCCCACTCGTTACCGCTATAGACGGGCAGAGGCTTATGGCCATTCTGAAGATCGTGTTTTCGCCGAATATCCCGTTCTTGAAGAGTTCCCAGTTCGAGCGCGGTTTAATCATGTTTCACCTCTTCTGATGATTCTTCTTCATTGCTCTCTCCTGACACCTTGGCAATCAGTGTCTTGACCCCTTCTCTGACCGCCTCGGTTACTGCGCGGCTTGAAATGGTCGCCCCGGTTATTGCCTGGATATCCGTATCAGTAAATCCTTTTACAACCACAAGATGTTCAACGCTCTTTCCCTTGTATTGATCAGTAAAATCATCCAGCTCAATCTCATCACCAAGTCCGGGAGTCTCTGCATGATGCAGGATATTGATTTTCTGTACAGTAAAATCCTTGTCAACCGCGGTCAGGACATTGATGTAGCTTGAGTACCCTTTTCCGAAGCCTTCGACAATATATCCCATCTCTGCGCCCTCCTTCTTGCCGACAAAATATCCGGGATGCCGCCGATAGATCTCCCAATGACCCAGTTCTTCAATCGTTTCTGCCTCGGGCATCATCTGTTTGAGCGCTGCTTCTTTTTCTTCCTTTGCCTTTATATACATTATTGGAGACGTTTTTGCATAGACACCCGCGAGAATCAGCCCGCCGACTATATACAGAGCAGACAGATTAAACATTATCCTAAGCATGTCCATGACGGTCATTGCGCCTGCTCCTTTTTCACCTTAAGCATTCCAAACGGTGCCCTTTTGACCTGCCGGTCGATCATGGGAGCAAAGCAATTCATCAGCAGTATTGCGAACATGACGCCTTCGGGGAAGCCGCCCTTAAGTCGGATGAGCATGGTAATGGCGCCACAGCCAATGCCGAATATGATCTGTCCCACCCTGACTGATGGACAGGTCACATAATCGGTTGCCATAAAAAACGCACCGAGCATAAGACCACCGCCAAAGAGGTGAATGATTGGATCTCCGGTAAAAAGGCTGTCACCCCCGAATAGCCAGGCAAGAACCGCTACGGTGCCGAGGTATGAGACAGGAATATGCCAGGTTATGTACCCTTTATAAATAAGGAAAATCCCTCCGGCAAGGATGGCTATGGCCGATACCTCCCCGATTGATCCTGCGACATTGCCAATCAATAACTGCGTATAGAGATTTATTTTGTCGCCAAAGACCTCCAGCAGCTGCGCCAGTCCGTCTTCCTTCAATATACCCAGCGGAGTAGCGGTTGTCTTTGCGTCAAGGGCAAAAAACGCAGCAGTCGGTTCAGACCATGTTGTCATGGCCCGCGGCCATGATATCAGCACAAATGCCCTTCCTATAAGAGCGGGATTAAAGATGTTGAAGCCAAGCCCGCCGAAAATCTGCTTGGTAATGATTATAGCTGCAAGAGATCCGACGATTGATATATAAAAAGGAGTAGTCGGCGGAAGGTTCATTCCAAGCAGAAGCCCGGTCAGTACAGCACTTCCGTCACTGATCATGATCTTCCTGTTTAAGCCCTTTTGATACAGGAATTCAAAGACAACACACGATACGATACAGACAGCTGTCACATAGAGCGCCCTCGGCCCAAAGAAATATAATCCCATGACAAACGCCGGAAGAAGGGCAACGTTCACTGTCCACATGATACGGGCTACTGATTCCTCGCTCCGTACATGCGGACTGACAGAAACAGTCAAGGGATGATCTTTTTTAAGCAGTTCCATACTCTTTATACCTTATGGTTTCACCATTGATTTTGCCAGGCGAACAAGCTGTACTATAGGCCTCTTTGAAGGACAGACATACGCGCATGTTCCGCACTCAAAGCAGTTGAACAGACCGTATTCCTTGGCATCTTCATAGAACCCCTTTTCAGAACAAACGCTGATCATCGAGGGGATGAGATACATGGGGCAGACATCAATACACCGGCCACACCGTATACAGGGCCCAAAATCATCTGAATGAATAATTTCGTCTTCCTGAAGCACTAAAATACCCGATGTTCCCTTGGTCACCGGGACATCAAGGGAATACACTGCAAATCCCATCATGGGACCGCCTGAAATAACCTTGCCGGTATCACCTTTGAATCCGCCGCATTCCTCAATGAGCTCGGATACCTGCGTGCCGATTCTTACCAAAAGATTGCCCGGATCAGTAATTCCTTCTCCTGTAACCGTGACTACACGTTCGATCAAAGGCTTCCCGTAACAGGCAGCTTCATAAATTGCCACAGCGGTTCCAACGTTCTGCACAACAACGCCGACATCCATCGGCAGGCCCGGAGGCGGAGGCACTTCTCTTCCTAGAATTGATTTAATGAGCATCTTTTCAGCGCCCTGAGGATATTTGACTTCCAGGGATACGACTTCAATCCCTGTTTCACCTGCAATTGCGGATGACATCCTGTCTACCGCCTCTGGCTTATTATCTTCAATTCCGATATATCCCTTGCTGACTCCAAGAATCTTCATCAAAATCTTAATGCCTTCAACGATCTCTTTAGGTTTTTCAAGCATGAGTCGGTAGTCTGCAGTCAAATAAGGCTCACATTCAGCTCCGTTTATCATGACGACATCAATGGGTTTTTCCTTTGGTGGGGTGAGTTTAACCGCAGTCGGGAATGCCGCACCTCCCATGCCAACTATTCCTGCTGCCTTTATCTTATCTCTCAATTCTTCAGCCGAAAGGTTCATATAGTCAGGACTGTCTTTGAGTGCTATCCATTCTTCCTTTGTGTCGTTCTCGATAACAACCGATTGCACCATTTTTCCCATTGCATTGGGAAATTCACCAATCGCAGTGACCTTTCCGGATACAGTCGCATGCACCGGCGCTGATACAAAGCCCCCTGCCTCGCCAACAATTTCACCCTTTTTCACCTCCTGTCCAATAGAGACCAGTACCTTGCAGGGTGCGCCAATATGCTGGCTTAGGGGAATAATGACAATTTTAGGGGGTCTCGCTTCTCTGAGGGGACGGTCCTTTGATAGTTCCTTTTTATCAGGCGGATGTACGCCGCCCTTAAATGTAGCAAGACTCATTGAAGAGCTCCTCTTCGGGAAATTAGGAGACCTAAAAAAGGCCAATATTAAATACCATGTAGTGTAATCATAAGTCAAGTCCTGATTTTAGACTTCCTGAAAAATTGGCTTACTATACTTTCCGGTATGTATTACAATAAACGATATTAATATGAGCTCCAAACGGCACATGAGGTGCTGTAAAATATTTGAAGAGGTGTTGTCCATGATAATAACCCGATATGTACTCGTCGCAATATATTTTTTTGCTGTTGTACTCTTAACATCATGTAATACAATACTGGGGCCCCCTGATTCAGATATTATGGCGCATCAGGGACAACCACTACCCCCGTTCCCCTATGATACTTTAGTTCAGGGTCAGCCGGATCTCAACCTTCTAACGGTCAGGAATGGACTCTATATATGGAATAATGGAAAAGATTGGCACGTTCGGGTAGCAAAAGCTATTTCCTACCCTCGCGATGAGACATTTAACCCTGTTGCTGAGGGACGCATTCTTGCCCAAAAAGCACAGATTATTGATACACGTTTGCATAATGCAACGCGTGGGAACTTTGCTCACTCCAGCTTGAATGACATTATATTCAGATTTGAACTGAGAGATGCTGTCGAAGGATTCAACTTCAGATTAGAACCGCTGGGAATTAAATACTGTCTATCTCTAGATTTTCAATTTAATGGAATTCCAAGTCCCGGGCTTGTTCATCTCGGACGAGCAATGACTATTGCTGATGTTCTCCCGGTTCCAATCTGTTTCTACTAAAACGCTCCTGTGCACGTATAAACAGAAGCGAATTATTTAGCCCTCCCGCTTTGCCTCACACCATGCTCTGGCATTCTGGAACATCTTCAGCCAGGGAGACACTGAAAGATTCTGCTGTAATACATCAGGCATCCAGGCCCACTGCCATTTCAGGAATGTCCGTTCCGGATGCGGCATCATGGCCAGGTGTCTGCCGTCCGGAGAGCAGAATGCGGTAATTCCTTCCGGACTTCCGTTCGGATTAAACGGATAACGCTCTGTCGGTTCTCCGGTATCATCAACATAGCGTACCGGTGCCAGCCCTTTTTCAAGCACCTGCTTTTTAATGCTTTCATCGGGGAAATATACCCTTCCTTCTCCATGGGCGACCCATATTCCGAGCACTGAATCTTCCATGCCGCGAAGCATTATTGCAGGACTTTTAAAAATCTTCACAGCAGAGAACCGCGACTCAAATCGAGATGAGATATTCCGAATGAATCTCGGCTGCCTTGTGTCATCGATCTCCTGCCAGGGAATCCAGCCAAGATATGCCATGAGCTGGCACCCATTGCATACACCCAGGCTAAAGGTATCTAAACGGCTGTAAAAATTCCTGAACTGCTGCCAGAGCTGTTTATTGAAACGCATCACGCCCGCCCATCCTTTTGCAGAATCGAGAACATCTGCATAGCTGAATCCCCCAACGAATACGACTCCATTGAAGGTATCAAGCGTGCTCTTTTCATTGAGAAGATCGGTCATGGTAACATCCCATGGTTCAAAGCCAGCAGCAAAAAAAGCTGATGTCATTTCGCGGTCTCCATTGCTGCCTTCCTCTCGGATAACCGCAATTTTCGGTTTATCCTTCTTCATCATATGCTCTCGGCGAGTTTGCTCGGGAGTGAATGAAACATAACATTTTTGCCCGTTCCAATCATATATATTATTTCTTTCTTCATTAGCACTGTCCGGATTTGCCTGAATCCGTTCCATCTGATAACTCGTCTCCTCCCAGAGGCTCCTCAGTATCCGCATATCTTCTTCAAGAATAGTCTGCCCCCGAACTCTCATCGAAATCCTCTTCTCCTGAAGAGTCCTTCCAATGAGCTCGCAAGGTATTTCAGCATCCTTCAGGGAGGATATAAGGCGATCCTCCTGTTCAGGGAGGTATTCGATAACAATTCCGATCTCCTCGGAAAATAACACCGGCAACGCAGAAGATTCGTTGTGCGTTCTTTTTTCCGTGTTTTTATCCGGGATTTCTGATTTTGGATTTCTCACTTCGACCTCCAGTCCGCAATTACCCGCAAAAGCCATTTCTAACAGCGCGGTAACCAGACCGCCGTCACTCCTGTCATGTCCCGCAAGGATCATATCATTGTTGATAAACTGCTGTATGGCAGTAAATGTCTTCTTCAGCAGTTCAG
>JBFGJU010000064.1:0-9275 GCA_041577035.1 Thermodesulfovibrionales bacterium
ACTGACTGGTATTCTTTCATATACCTGCCAGCCTGCCGCATGAGCCAGACTGGCGTATGCTTAACTTCCTGCCCTTTACATGCCTTAAGAAACGTATTGTTCATGTAACCTCCATAATAGAAACAGAATCACTATCAGTACTCATCCGTGTTCAGTGTCTTTCTGAGCTAATCGTATTTTGACAGGTGTGTGTCCACAAAATGGTTCTTCTTCAAGGTAGTCACCATAAACCGAATAAGCGCGTGCTCTGCAGCCTCCGCAAACACTTACATATTCGCATGAGCCACATTTCCCTTTATAGCTTTTAAAGTTCCGTAATTCTTTGAAGAGTTCCGAGTTCTCCCATATCTCTTTGAAGGACTGTTCTTTAAGATTACCGGCCGGTTTCGGGAAATAACTGCACGGCAATACATTTTCGTCAACATCAATCAGGCATATGAGCTGACCAGCTATGCATCCCTTTGCCCCGCCTGTTGAAAACTTCAGGGAACGCCTCTTGAACTTTTCTCCCTCCTGTTTTGATTTCTGCAGGATTACCCGGTAATAGTGCGGTGCACAGGTAGGTCGGACCAGCATGGCATCTTCATTCTTTTCCATCTCATAATGCCATTCGAGTATCTCCTCATAATCATCTTTTGAGATGAGTTCTTTCATGATGTCTTCCCCCCGGCCGGTTGGGACAATCATGAACATATACCAGGCTGTTGCACCAAGATCCTTGGCGAGTCTGTAAACTTTCGGAATTTCTTCCTGATTCCTCTTTGTAAAAGAAGAATTGATGATAAATTCAATATCATGTTTCTTAAAAAGTTCTGCAGCTCGTATGGTTCCGGAAAAAGCACCTTCCTGACTTCTGAAATCGTCGTGCACCCTTTCATCAGAGCCATCAAGGCTGAGCGATACGATCCGTATTCCTGATTCTTTTATCTTTTCACAGATATCTTCCCTGACAAGGGTGCCATTTGTAGCCAGACACATTCTCAAACCCTTATCAGTACCATAATGCGCAATTTCAAAGACATCTTTTCTTACCAGTGGTTCACCTCCGGAAAGGACCACAACCGGCTGAGCATAAGTCGCGATATCGTCAATAATTCTGTATGCCTCTTCAAGCGGAAAATCAGGATGTCCTGTTATTTCACGTTCAGAAGAAGATCGGCAATGGACACAACGCAGGTTACATCGTCGTGTTATTTCCCAAGCAATCCATTTCGGTGCAAATTCCATCATTCCTCCAGATCATCTACAGGAATCAAGCCGTCAAACATAAGACCTGAAAACCATCGTTTCTCGGTTCAAACATATCAGCTTCCGGTTTTTGGTTACTGTTATGTATTATATCTTTGTCTCTATTAATTTTTCACCAAAGATATGCTCTTCAATTGCGAGCAATAACGGGCGAAAGGTCGACCGGTCAAGAGCAGAAATGGTAACCGCATTAAAACGAACAGCGACATTTCTTGTTACTTCCGGATCAAGCTTGTCTGTTTTATTAAACACCAGCAGCCGCTCCTTATCAGACAGATTCAATTCGGAGAGAATAGTTTCAACAGATATAATGTGCTGGTCAAACCGTGGATTGGCCGCATCAACAATATGCAGGAGTAAATCTGCGTCTTCCAGTTCCTCGAGTGTAGCCCTGAATGCTGTCATCAGATCCTTGGGAAGGTCCCTGATAAAACCAACCGTGTCAGTTATTACTACTTCACGTTCCCGGGGAAATCGCAATCGTCTGCTGGACGTATCAAGGGTCGCGAACAGCTTATCCTCCACAAATGTCTCGCTTCGGGTCAGCGCATTCATGAGAGTAGATTTTCCAGCATTGGTATAGCCCACAATCGATACAATGGGAATCCGTGTTTCAACACGTTTTGATTTTCTCTGTTTCCTTGCCTTACTTAAGGATTTTAATTTCTTTTCCAAGAGGGTAATACGATCCCGCACCCGTCTCCGGTCAATCTCAAGTTTCATCTCACCCGGGCCTCTGCCGCCGATCCCTCCCATGAGTCTCGACATCGCCGTACCCTTCCCGGTCAGTCTTGGCAAACGGTATTTCAGTTGTGCCAGTTCAACCTGTACTCTTCCGTCCCTGCTATGGGCGCGTCGCGCAAATATATCCAGAATAAGCTGAGATCGGTCTATCACTTTCAGCTCCGTAATTTCACTGATTATTTTTGATTGTGACGGAGTCAGATCCTGGTCAAAGATAAGTACTGTAGCTCCTTTATTCATGGCCTTGATAATAAGCTCCTTAATCTTTCCTTCACCAATGAGATATTTAGGATTTACTTCCTTCGAGCGCTGAATTATCTTATCAAGAACAAGGACATTACTTGATTCAGCCAGTTCCTGCAATTCTTCCATGGAATCCTCAAGCTCATATTTCGGTTTTGTCGACACGCTTACCAGAATAGCCTTTTCCTCATGTAAAGCACCTGCACCTGGTTTTTCCTGATGCATTACATCAGTTCTTCTCATACGTTCAAACTCTTCCTCCAGCGCTTCAATAAATGGGTGGAATTCGAACCTGAAATGACTCACCTGTTCAGATGGAAGAGTTTCGTATAGTTGTCCGGAAACATCAGGTCGCAAATGAGCAAGATGAATGAGATCGGGATGCCCCTCTTTCAGCCCAATCGCCGCGATAATATCAAATCTCAAAAGGGCCAGATCAGTCAAATCATCTTGAGTAAGCGATTCATTATTAAGGTGGGTATGAATAAATCTCAGGCCCCTCAGTGATTTTCTCCCGAGAGGGTAGTCTTCAAGTGAAGGGATAAAGATACCCTTTGCATCACCAACAATGACATGGGTCACCACTCCCTTTCTTGATATCAGAATACCTATCTGACGATTTGTTTCAGAGGAAATAGTGGCAAGATACCGTGCCAACTCTGCTGTTATGAGTTCAGCGTGCACTCTCCTTCGGTAGATTCTTTCGAGTGCATGTTGTTCACTCTTTTTCAGTCCGGATAATGTGCCGTATAGTGTTGGTATCGAAACCTCCAGGGGAATAACGATATATCACCCTGCAAAACTACTTTTCTTATATTTTAACACATCATTTCAATTCCATCGTCATATCCCGATAAATAGATTAACTGCTTCCCGCTCTCTTCAGCCGTTCCGGACATGCAATGTATTTTTCTCCCTCAATTCCATATAATGAAGAAAAAACAGCTGTGTGACTGGAGGACAGAACATGAAATTAATAGCAGAACATAACATCGACGATAGAACTATCCGTCTGGTTCAGGGTGACATAACCGACAGGGATGTTGATGCAATCGTCAATGCCGCTAATGCTCATCTCCAGCATGGCGGGGGGGTTGCCGGCGCAATCGTAAGAAAAGGGGGGCAGCTTATCCAGGACGAAAGCAATAAAATCGGCTTTACACCCGTTGGCACTGCCGTACTAACATCAGCAGGAAAGCTCCGTGCCCGGTACGTCATACATGCGGTTGGCCCGAGGATGGGTGAAGGAGATGAAGACACCAAGCTCACGAATGCCGTCAAAAACAGTCTTCTTCTTGCATCAAAACATAAATTGAAAAGCATCTCATTGCCGGCAATAAGTTCAGGCATATTTGGATTTCCAAAGGACCGGTGCGCAAACATCCTGGTAAATCAGTCCGCCCATTTCTTGAGACACCACGCAGATTCCAGCCTCGAGAATATTGAATTCTGCATCTATGACGACCACACCCTCGGCTATTTCAGAAAGGAATTCGACCACCTGAGTAAGACAGACAGATAACAATGACGGTACCGCCCCCGTAACGCATTATCCTATAATCAACTTTAACTTTACGTTATATCTATTTGATATAAATATATTTATATGCGCTATTTCTACCGTTTTCTATAGGTCCCTTTTATTTTTCGGTACAACTCATCAGGATTAAAAACCGCTCCTCCCGGCTTCCCAAAAAATAAGACTTCAGATGCGCCGTTTACAGAAAGTCTCACGTCTTCAACCATCTGACCGGCATTCATTTCCACAACGAGGAATCTCGTTTTCTTGTGAGTACGTTTCCTGATCTGCTGTGAAGGAAACGGGAACAATGTAATCGGCCTGAAGAGGCCGATACGCTTGCCTTCACCCCTGAGCTTTTTCACTGCCGAAAGCGCTATGCGAGCAGCAATACCAAAGCCGACAACTATGAGGGACGCATCCTCGGTAAAATACTCGTCAAAGAGAACTTCTTTCTTCTTTATCCTGTCATATTTCTTCATTAATTTCAGATTATGCCCTTCAAGTCCTCCGGGCACCATGTGCAATGAACGGATAACCCTCGGTTTTCGTCCTGTGCACCCATCAAGAATCCAGTCTTTTGGCGGGAGTTTAGGCCGTATATATTTTTTCTGATAAAAGGGTTCCATCATTTGTCCTACTACGCCGTCACCGAGTAAGATTACCGGTATCCGGTATTCATCGGCTTTGTCAAATGAACGCATTGTGAGATCCCACATCTCCTGGAGATTGAAGGGAGAATAAACAATGCAGTAGTAATCACCGTGGCCGCCACCTTTCACCGCCTGAAAATAATCTCCCTGACTACCGGTAATATTTCCGAGGCCCGGTCCACCCCGCTGAATATTTACGATCACGGCAGGCAACTCCGCAGCTGCCATAAAAGAAATGGCCTCCTGCTTCAGACTAATGCCCGGACTACTTGATGACGTCATTGCCCTCACACCCGCTGCTGCAGCGCCATACACCATATTGATTGCTGCCAGCTCGCTTTCGGCTTGAATAAAAACACCACCTACTTCCGGCATTCTCCTTGACATAAATTCAGGAATTTCATTCTGTGGCGTAATGGGATACCCTGCGTAGAAGCGGCATCCAGCCTGCACTGCTGCCTCAGCCAGCGCTTCATTTCCTTTCATCAGCAATAAGTTTTTCTGTGCTTTTTTGGCCATAAAAAAAGAGATGGTAACCGGTATTAAAGAATTATGGTATCAATTATAGCATAGATGTCAGACCGGTCTTGAGAGACAGGCCACGAAATCACACAAGCCCGCAGGAAGCACGCGCTGACCGTGGCTGTTGGAGTAATCTAAGAAGTGTGATTGACAAAATCTAAACGCATCTTTTATGATCTTTTTTCGAACTGGATTAACAATGTACTTTCAGGATCTCATCTTATCACTTCAGGATTTTTGGGCCAAAAAGGGCTGTTTGATATTACAGCCATATGATATTGAAGTCGGCGCAGGCACCTTTCATACGGCAACCTTTTTCAGGGTGCTGGGTCCCGAACCGTGGAAAACAGCATATGTCGAGCCTTCAAGAAGGCCAACTGATGGAAGATATGGTGAAAATCCGAACAGGCTACAGCATTACTATCAGTACCAGGTTATCATCAAACCTTCTCCGGAAGACAGCCAGGGCATATACCTTGAAAGCCTTTCAGCGATCGGCATAGACCCCGCGAAGCACGACATACGGTTTGTAGAAGACGACTGGGAATCTCCTACGCTCGGCGCATGGGGACTTGGGTGGGAAGTATGGCTTGATGGCATGGAAATCACTCAGTTTACGTATTTCCAGCAGGTAGGCGGAATAGACCTGCACCCCGTTTCCCTGGAAATTACCTATGGTCTGGAAAGAATCGCTATGTATCTGCAGGGCGTTGACAATATATTCCAACTGCAATGGAATAAAGAGGTTCGGTACGGAGAAGTTCATCGGATGGGTGAAGTCGAGGGGTCTCAATACAATTTTGATCATTCAGATCCGGCAATGTTGTCGCGACATTTTAATGACTGTGAAAAAGAATCACTTCGCATAAACGCTCTTGGACTGGTTATCCCTTCATATGAATTTTGCCTTAAATGCTCGCACCTTTTTAACCTTCTTGACGCTCGAGGGGCCATATCCGTTAATGAAAGAACACAATATATCGCCCGAGTCAGAAATCTTGCAAAACGCTGTGCGTCACTGTATTTCAAACAGCGTGAAGAAATGGGATTTCCTCTTTTAAAGGATACGAATAAGCAATGACGTATTCATCTCTACTACTCGAAATAGGCACTGAAGAAATTCCTGCGAGATTTTTTGCGGCTGTACTTGATGAATTGAGAGACAATGCCGGCCGCTTATTTGATGAGTATCGCATAATCTGCAGTGATATCAGGTCATATGCAACGCCCAGACGCATGGTATTGATCATTGATACTGTTAATCCGGTTCAGACGGATCTGACGAAAGAAGTATTTGGTCCTGCCCACAGGGCCGCCTTTGATTCACAGGGAAATCCGACGAGGGCTGCTCAGGGCTTTGCTGAATCCCTTGGGGTACCTGTTTCTGACCTGAAGGTAAAGAAAAAGGGCAAAAATGATTATGTCGTGGCACAGATAGAAGAAAAAGGGTCAGAAACAAAAAAAGTGCTTCCGGATATTCTGAAAAGATTAATACTCTCCCTGCATTTTCCAAAATCAATGCGGTGGGGTGCCGGCACCCTTTCCTTCGCCCGGCCTATACACTGGATACTTGCTCTCTTTGGTTCCGAGATTATCGTTTTTGAGCTCGACGGCATCAAGAGCAGTAATCTCACCAGAGGACACCGTTTTCTTTCTCCTGCTTCCTTCAAAATAAAGGACCCTTCATCATTCAGCAATTTACTCGAAAATAACTATGTTCATCTGGATCAGGAAAAAAGAAAGAAATTGATTCGCGAAGGTATTGACAACCTTTTCCATCAATCAGACGCAAGACCGCTCATGGATGAAGCACTTCTCGACACCGTGAATTTTCTTGTTGAATATCCAACCCCAGTCCTCTGCAGTTTTGACAGGGAGTATCTTGACCTTCCGAAAGAACTGCTTATCACGGTAATGAAAGACCACCAGAAATATTTTGCTGTCCAGGACGGCGAAGGCAGGCTCACCAATAATTTTATTGTCGTCAGTAATACTACTTCTGATAATTCAGAAACCGTTCGGATTGGCGCAGAACGGGTTATTAAAGCGAGATTTGACGACGCGAAGTTCTATTACAACGAGGATCTGAAAAAATCCCTTTTCAGTCGTATCGATAATCTCAAGCAGATGACCTTTCATGATGAAATCGGCTCTATCTATGAAAAAGTTCAGCGCCTTACCGCACTCACGGAATATCTCGCTGATACAATAATCCCTTCATTAAAAGACAAGGCAGTGAGATCAGCACTACTGTCAAAATCTGATCTGGTTACCGGAGTTGTACGGGAGTTTCCTGAATTACAGGGCATTATGGGCTCATATTACGCTCAGCATGGCGGAGAAGCAGATGAAATCCTTGAATCATTTAAAGAACAGTACATGCCCCATGCTCTCGGCAGTCCTCTGCCGAAAACAGAGGTCGGTGCACTATTGAGCCTGTCTGATAAAATTGATACCGTTGCTTCATTTTTTTCCATTGGTCATTGTCCAACAGGCTCTGAAGATCCCTTTGCCATAAGAAGACAGGCGATGGGCATCGTGTCAATACTGCTCGATCGGAAATACCCTTTTGCATTAAGAACATTATTTGATCATGCGCTCAATAACCTCAAGGGATTGCCGTTTGACAAACAAACCGCTCCAAACATACAAAACTTTATGGAACAGAGGATTGAGTTCATTTTTTCGTCAGCGGGATATGCGGCGGATCTGATACAGTCAGTTTTGCCTCTTTCGTATGATTATCCATTACAATCCATCGCCGGACGGCTTGAGGCAATCAGAAATTTCAGAAAAGAAGATATTTTCCCCGATTTTCTGCTCGTGATGAAAAGAGTGTTCAACATAATCCCCAAGAAAGATCTGCCCGTGGTTAACACGAGCTTGCTCAAACAACAGGAAGAAAAAATGCTGTACGATACGTTTGTGGCGATGCGGGATGAGCTCATCCATGCCTGCAAAAAGGAAGATTACGCCAAAGGACTCCTCACGTTGTCTCTTCTGACAACACCGGTCAATACGTTCTTTGACAAAGTCCTCGTCATGGACAAACAGGAACAGATAAAAATAAACCGACTTTCACTCCTGACTGATATCTGGACGCATGCCTCACTCATCGCTGATTTTTCCAAACTTCTGTGACAACCACCTTATTCTTTGCGATACATGCTCGGCTACTGTCTTTTTGTTTTTTCCTCAACCTTAGCCTGAACCTTAATCCGCCTCACGGCGGATAACTCTGTCCTCTTTTGTTGACTTTTTCTCGCCATATTAATTATCTTATAGAGTTCCACAATCACTCAGGAAGGGTTGAAAGAGCAATGAAATCGCGTTTTGCAAAGAAGGGTGAAATTGAACGCAAGTGGTATGTTGTCGATGCCAAGGATGCGGTTCTTGGTAGACTTGCATCCCGGGTAGCCACCTACATCCGCGGAAAGAATAAACCGGTCTTTACACCGAACGTTGACACGGGTGACTTTGTCATAGTGATCAATGCCGAACAGATAAAGCTCACCGGAAAGAAACTTTCTGATAAGGTCTACTATCATCATAGCGGTTATATCGGTGGTATTAAGTCAAGAACTGCGAAAGAAATTCTGGAAAAGAAACCTGAAGAATTAATTCAGAAAGCCGTTTGGGGAATGCTTCCAAAAAACCGGCTCGGAAGGGCAATGTTCAGGAAATTGAAAGTGTATAGAGGTGCCGAGCATCCCCATAAGGCTCAGCAACCTGAAATATTATCGTTATCATAAAGGAGATTGAATGCCTGCAATTACCTATAATGCTACTGGTCGCAGAAAATCATCGGTAGCAAGAGTTAATATCACATCCGGAACCGGTAAAATGACTGTCAACAAAAAGCCTCTGGATGTCTATTTCCCGAGGGAAACGCTTCGTATGATCATCCGTCAGCCGATTGAGCTGATTGGTGCAACCGGAAAACACGATATTATCGTCAAGGTTGAGGGTGGAGGGCTTACCGGTCAGGCAGGCGCGGTGAGGCACGGCATTTCGCGGGCCCTCGTAAAAATGGACGCCGACCTGAGAGGTAAACTCAAGAAAGAGGGTTTCCTTACTCGAGACCCTAGGGAAAAGGAAAGAAAGAAGTACGGTCTGAAAGGAGCACGGAAGCGCTTCCAGTTCTCTAAGAGATAATTTCTCAAATATCATACAGCAGCGAGCGAAAAGCCCGTCCTCTGGACGGGCTTTTCTATTTTCCTTATAATGTTGTCATGAAAACCAATACAAAAAAAATGGCTCTCGAAAGAGCCATTTTTCTGTAAGTGATTGTCTGTCAGGGGTTTCCCCAAAAATTGCTTAGGGGTTTTCCCTGACCTTTAAGTGGG
>JBFGJU010000065.1:0-9163 GCA_041577035.1 Thermodesulfovibrionales bacterium
AATTGTACTACGCACATTCTAGCAGATATTAAGATGAAAAACTATTAGGAAGGATTCTTTCTGTCTTCTTGGCTTCTAAAATATAGAATCCGGTATATAACTGTACCTTTCTTGCTCAGACTATTTTTCACAGTTACAGTATGTCATCGTGTTTTTTGGGTACTTCAATTTTCATTCTTGAGCATGAAAAAGTTCATCTTAATTATATATACCTCCCATTTTTGCCAAGAGTCCATGAAAGCGGTTAAAATAAGATGCCATGATATTCAGGATCGACCTTCATACGCATTCGAAATTCAGCGGGGATAATTATTCCGAACCCGAGGACTATATCATGCAGGCGCTCAAGCTCAACCTGGACGGAATCGCCTTTACCGAGCACTATTATTACGAGGCATCCGAACCGATCGAGAAACTCATAGAGAAGTACAGGGGTATGATACAGATTTTCAGGGGGGTCGAAGTCTCTTCAGCAGAAGGCCACTGCCTTGTCTTCGGCGTCAACACCGATAAACTGCCGATCCAGCATCTGCCTGCCCAGGAAATGATAGATATTGTAAACCATGGCGGTGGGGTCGTCATCCCTTCACATCCATACAGAAGAGGCTCCAGCCTTGGTGATCTGATCATGGATGTGCAGGGGATATGCGCGGTAGAAGGTCACAATGGATGTAATATGCATGCAATGAACGAAAAAGCAGTAAAAACAGCACAAGACCTCATGCTTCCTTACACCGGGGGTTCTGACGCGCATGCTCCTGAAGAAGTGGGGTCCTGTTATACAGAATTCAACGAGGCAGTGACTTCTGACAATCTGGTTGAGATTCTCAAAAGCAGCAATTATCAGGGAGTTGACACCCGCAAGGTAAGCAAAGGGATTGGAACATTTTTCAACTGGTAGGGATAATAAGCAACACTGTTCTTAGACGATTTTCAAGTGAGGTGTACAGGAAGTAAGAACGTCTTCCCCAACCAATACTCATTCCCGTAAAGTCTGAGCCACGGGACATGCTTGTTTTTGACGCAAATAATTTTTTCAGGCCCATGACAACAGGCTGTTGAGACTTGTCTCCTTTTTCTGAACTTATTTGACTTGACAAACCATTTGAGTGTATATACACTTTTATTATGAACGTTAAATTTGATCTTATAAAGATGGACCGTTGTACTGATTGTGCCTGTTTTAATCTGCGGAAGGCCACAAGAGTGATAACGCAACTCTATGATCGATCTATGCAGCCAGAAGGTTTGAGGGGAACACAGTTTTCAATTCTTGTAGCACTTTCCGTTGCTGGCCCGCAAACGGTGACGAAGCTCTCTGAACAGCTGGTAATGGACAGGACAACGTTGACAAGAAATCTCAGGCCGCTGGAGAAGCAGGGTATTATAAAGCTTGTGCGCGGAAAAGACCTTCGTGTGAGGACTGTTATTCTCACTTCTAAAGGCTTAAAGACGCTGGTCAAAGCATTGCCCCTCTGGGAAAAAGCGCAGAGTCAGGTGATCCATAAACTGGGCAGAAAAAGATTTATCTCTTTCATCAGTGATCTGTCGGAGATTACATCATTATTTTCGAAAAAAATCACAGGGGTGTAGTTTTTTTTATTAATAACGTGTATATACACTAAAAAGGAGGGTCTCATGAAGGATTTGAACAAGACAAAAATCAGTCTGTTCTATTTGGCAACGTATCTCATCGTGATTGGCACTGGATTGTTGTTTGCGCCGCGTATTTCCCTGAGTGTACTCCAATCCAATGCCGATTACGGTGATGTGTTTCCGCGCGTCGCAGGGATGCTCATGAGCGGGCTGGGGTTCACTGTCGCCGGGCTTATCCGGGCCAGGGCATATGAACTATATCCTGCAACGCTTGTAATTCGCGTGTACTTCTTGATCTGTTTTATCGTCTTTTACTCCATGAACAAAGATCCTTTGTTCATGGTGCTATTGGGTATCGTTGGAATTGGATTCTTACTGACGCTGAGTAGTTACATTCTGGATCGCAGAGAGGCAACCTGATATCATTCAGTTAAGTGTCTAAAGAAGACAAATTTGCCCAAGGAATCATTGCAGGCTGCCGAAGTTTGATCTCTTAAAAAGCATAGATTAGGAAGGAATCCTTTTCAGAATATTAAGCATTCGCCGCATGAACGCATCTATTCTTCATATTGTATCGTCCGTCCGGTATATGTGGAATAATCTTTCAGAATTGGTTCATACCGTGTATTTAACAAAGGCGATGAAATCATGAAATCAGCCGTAGATCTGTTGCATGCGGTCGGGACATTGTACAGAACCGAGATTCTGAGGAGTGCTTTTACGTCTACATCATGTGGTTGCGGCTGCATCGGATCCCACAGAAAAATTATCAAGTCAATTTTCCCCTCTGCTATCATTGCGCCCATTTGTTGATCTCCACCCAGAGGACCTGATTTGAGCCTTAATATTTCGAGCTTCTGCGCGTCGTCAGCTTTCAGCTTTTCTTTCAGCGTCTTTTCAACTAACCTTCCTGTAGTTCCCGTACATATCAATTTATGATTTATTAATACGTTATAGTTCCATTCAATCCATTCGATTAAATCCTTTTTCCTGTTGTCGTGAGCTACCAAGGCTATCCGTTTGATTTCTTCCATCATAACTGCTCCTTTTCTATGCCTATTCTATGCTCTGTTTTTGATGCGTGTTACGTATTATGAAAAATTTATCAACGCATGTCAGATTTTGGTAGTGTGTGTTTCTTCGGGTTGACGTTTTTAGCATCACCCCTTCAGCCGCGATCTGCAGCAGGTTATTTACCCAGGAGTTTTTTAACGGTACCTCCTGCGCCTTTTGTTACACTATCGAGTGATTCACTGATTTTTTCTTCTACTTCCTCCTGTGCCTTTTTACCAACTTCCTCAAAGCCTTTATCAACGAATTGTTCAATATTGAGGCCCGCAACAGCCGGCCCAACAGTTTTTACCAGTGCAGCAATAACCTGTTCGGCTACTTCACCTGGTGATACACCCTTTTCCCTTCCGATATTCGTTAATTGTATACGGGGAATTTTCGCAGACATTTCTTTTTCACCAAGGGCAAAAATCTTCACATCAATTTGTCCGTTTTCAATGACGAGCCTTCGAATAACCAGACTCACTTTTTTGTCATCAGTTCTCCTGTCGGTGGAGCTTTTACCTGATGATTCCCTTTTCTTTTGATACCGTCGGACATTTTTCTTAAGAACATCAATATTTGATGCGCCGGACTTATTAATCTCGTAGATCCCATGCGGATCAGTTATACGAATTTCCTCAATGACAATTGGATCTTTTGTTATGGTCCCGGTATTAATTTTCATCGTAATGTTGTCCAGGCGAAATGCACTGCCAGATGAGAATTCCGGTGGATTGCCGATGTTGAGACCGCGGACTGTTCCTTCACCTGATTTTAAGGTAATCTTCACCGAAGAGACTTTTACTTTGGTTTGCGTTACGTTTGACCCATATTTTTCTATTGCCGCAGCTACGAGGGAATCCAAAGAAGATAACACATAAAACAGCGTGAATATGATAATAACGATAATCAGGATAAGACCAATAACTATGCCCTGTTTCGTTTTCATGACGAATACCCCTATGAACTGTGCTTATCGGGTTCTTCCCGGAAAATGCTTTCTGGGGACAATAATATTATATATCTATATTTCTTGCTTCAAGAGCGTGTTTAACAATAAAATCTTTTCTCGGTTCAACCTGATCCCCCATAAGGGTTGTAAAAATTTCCTCAGCTTTAACCGTATCATCAATCGTCACCTGTAGTAACGTGCGCCTGTCCGCGTCCATGGTTGTATCCCATAACTGCCTCGGGTTCATCTCCCCAAGTCCTTTATATCTCTGGATGTTCAACCCCTTACGGGCAATTTCATAAATAAAATTCAAGAGCTCCGTGGTTGATAATATTTCTTTTTCCGTGTCCTTTGCCGTTACCCTGTACGGCGGTTTGCCAAGTTCTTTCATATAACTGTGCAGGGTAGCCAGCTCCCTGAATTCAGGATAGAGCAGCAGGTTCGTATCAAGGTTCACCTTATAATTCAGTCTCTTTATTTCAACACCGTATCCGCCATGCTCTTCTTCGTCATATATGTCTCCCACTTGAGCATCTGGCAGCTGAGCTCTGAGTTTGCTGAGAAAATCTTTCATTTGATTTTTATCTTTCAGCAATGATTTGCTGATCCCGTTGTTCAGTAAAAAGAGTAATATCTGCGGGTCCCGTCGCCTTCTCCGATACCAGTCTTTCAGTCTTTCATAATTCAGCAGCTTTTTGAGAAAAGGGATCAATGTCCTGCCTTTGACCTGCTGTCCTTTGAGCTCCAAGGCGACTTCATCAGCAGCAAGTTCGAAAAGCATTTTCTGCAGTTCAGCTTCGTTCTGCACATACTTTTCTGTCTTGCCTTTTTTTACTTTAAATAACGGCGGTTGCGCGATATACAGATATCCGTTTTCAATAATTTGAGGCATCTGTCGGTAGAAAAAGGTTAGCAATAACGTCCGTATGTGGGCACCGTCAACGTCCGCGTCTGTCATAAGTACTATCTTGTGGTATCGCGCCTTTGATATATCGAAATCATCGGCGCCTATGCCGGTACCAAGCGCTGTGATCAGAATACGAATCTCTTCAGAGCTAAGCATTTTGTCAAAACGAGCTTTTTCAACATTCAGAATTTTACCTCGCAGTGGCAGGATAGCCTGCGAGCGCCGATCCCGTCCCTGTTTGGCGGACCCACCAGCCGAGTCGCCCTCAACAATGAAGAGTTCGCTGAGGGCCGGGTCTTTTTCAGAGCAGTCAGCCAGCTTGCCGGGAAGCCCGGAATCTTCCAAAGCTCCCTTTCTTCGAGTCAATTCCCGCGCCTTTCTTGCCGCGTCCCGTGCGCGTGCGGCCTGAACTGCTTTTTCAATGATTTTTCTGGCTATCGATGGGTTTTCTTCAAAGAATGTCGACAACGCCTCATTCACGATTGATTCAACGATTCCTTTTATCTCGCTGTTACCAAGTTTCATCTTTGTCTGGCCTTCAAATTGTGGATCCGGCAGTTTCACGCTGATGACAGCAGCGACTCCTTCCCGGATATCTTCACCTGAAAGATTGTCCTTGCCATTCTTTAACAGGCCAGATGAAGCAGCATAACTGTTTGCGGTCCTTGTAAGCGCCGCCTTGAATCCTACAAGATGAGTTCCGCCTTCTTTGGTATTAATATTGTTCGCAAAGGTAAAGATAGTCTCTGAGTATCCGTCGTTATACTGTAAAGCAACTTCTGCTGTAATCCCGTCTTTTTCACCATAAATATATATAGGCTTTGGATGGAGCGGTGTTTTATTCTTGTTCAAATGTTGCACAAACGAGACAATGCCGCCCTTATAAACAAATTCCTGCTTTTTATCCACACGTTCATCGAAAATTGTTATCGTAAGTCCACGGTTTAAAAAAGCAAGCTCCCTGAGCCGCTCAGACAGAATGTCATAACTGAAATCGACTGCGTCAAAAATGTCAGGGTCAGGCTTAAAGGTAACCTTGGTGCCTCGTTTTTTGGTTTTTCCTACTTCCGTAAGCGGGCCGGCAGGTTTTCCCCGTTCAAATCGCTGCTCAAAAACTTTGCCGTGTTGTTTAATCTGCACCTCAAGCCATTCAGACAACGCGTTGACCACTGAAACACCAACTCCGTGCAGTCCTCCCGAGATTTTGTATGCCTTGGATTCAAACTTACCACCGGCATGCAACTCCGTAAGCACCACCTCTGCTGCTGTTCGCCCGTCTGGATCACCCGGATGAGGGTCAGTCGGTATGCCCCGACCATCGTCCCTGACCGTACAGCTTCCGTCATGATGAATAGTCACAGACACATCTGAACAGAAGCCGGCAAGCGATTCATCGACACTGTTATCAACTACCTCATAAACCAGATGATGCAGCCCTTCAGGTCCGGTTGAGCCGATATACATCGCCGGTCGTTTCCGTACGGCACTCAGTCCCTTGAGTACCTTGATATCATCAGCGCCGTATTCTTCTCTCTGCGCTTCGTTGATGTTTTTATCATCATTCTTATTCGTGTCTGTCGCCCTGGTTCCCAATGTGTCCTCTTTCCGTAATTATTTTTTTCTGCCAATCAAGCAATATTGTTCATGTGCGCTTCACCTACTAAATTCGCATCGGCATAATAACACAGCGGTAATTTTCGTCTTTTTCACCCCTGATCAGTACGGGATTCAGCGCGGCCTGAATCTCCAAAGTGATCTTTTCATCAGATATTCCTTCGAGTATATCGATAAAATAGCGCGCATTAAAACCCATGGTAATCTGTTCTCCCTTATATTCTACGGGAAGTTCGTCCTGGGCTTCACCAACGTCGGGATTTGAAGATGTTATGGAAAATAAATTGTTTGATATATCAACTTTGACCGCATTTGACCGTTCTTTCGACATAATAGCAACTCTTCTCAGAGATTTCGTAAATGCCTCCCGATTAACAAGTATCTTATTTTCATTATGTGCCGGTATTACCTGTTCATAGCTCGGATAGGTTCCTTCAATGAGACGGGTGAGAAATTCTATCTTTCCGACGGTAAAAAGAACATGGTTTTTATCAAGTGTAACCTTTACGGATTCACCCGATTTCTCTATTATCTTCCTCAACTCTGCCGCTGCCTTCTTGGGCACTATGAGTTTCTTTTCCTCATTAATGGTGCCCTGAATCTGTTTGCTGATAATTGCAAGCCGATGCCCGTCCGTCCCGACAACAGTAATGGTGCCTCCCGACGTCAGATGAAAGAGCAGACCATTCAGGGTATACCGTGTGTCGCTTTCACCGGCGGCGTAAATGGTCTTTTCAATTACATCTTTTAAAAGATCTGCTTCTATCGAAATTTCTTCTTTGTCTTCCATGCCCGGCCAGGCCGGGAATTCTCCTGATGACAGACAGGCGAGCCTGAAATTGCTCTTACCGGCCTTTATTTTCAGCCACTGATCGTCGACGGTTTCGCACTGTACATCGCCATCAACTTCTTTGATAATCTCAAACATTTTTCGCGCCGGGATACAGATTTTCCCTTCTTTCTCAACTCGCACCTGGAGAGGTTCTTTCATAGCAGTTTCAAGGTCTGTGGCAACAATGTATGCCCCTTTCTTGCGAGCATCGAGCAGAAAGTGACTTAGAATCGGCATGGTATTCTTTTTTTCAACAATATTCTGAATATTTGAGAGCTTTGATTGTATTTCCTCTTTTGCTACGGTAATTTTCATGCCCCCTCCTTACGGTCTGATTTTTTGCGCGAGATTTTCTATTATTCTATCGAAAGATTCATCTTTATTTCTCTTGTCTTCGATCTGCCTACATGCATAAATTACTGTTGCATGATCCTTTCCTCCAAACTGTTTGCCTATATCATGGAGCGATGCATTGGTAATTTGCTTGCTCAAAAACATTGCAACCTGTCGCGGCAGGGCAACATCTTTTGTTCTTCTCTTCGATTTAATATCTGACAGTTTTAAGTTATAGAATTCGCATACGATTTTTTGAATTGCATCAATAGAAATCGGTTTTTCGTCATCATGTATAATATCTTTTAATATCTTCTTGGACGTCTCTAAATCGATTGCTTCCCCCGTCAGGGCAGCCTGGGCCGCTATCCGTATCAGTGATCCTTCAAGTTCTCTTATGTTTGACTTTATTTTTTTCGCAAGAAACAGGGCTACTTCCTCAGGAATTTTTCTTATCTCCATCATCTCTGCTTTTTTGTCTATAATCGCTAATTTTGTTTCTATATCCGGCGGCTGGATATCAGCAATAAGACCCATGTTAAACCGTGATCGTAGTCTATCGGTCACATCTCTGATTTCTTTTGGTGGTCTGTCACACGATATGACAATCTGTTTCTGTTTCTCATAGAGGGCGTTAAAGGTATAAAAGAATTCTTCCTGAGTAGCTGTCTTATTTGCTATAAACTGCACGTCATCCAGTAACAGAAGATCCAGGTTTCTGTACTTTTCTTTCAGGGCGGTCATTTTGTCGTGTCTCAAAGAAGCGACAACTTCATTGGTAAACTGCTCTGATGATACATAAAGCACCGAATGGTCAGGGTTACTCTGTAAAACGTTATTCCCGATTGCGTTCATGAGATGAGTTTTGCCGAGACCTACCCCGCCGTATATAAAGAATGGATTATATGTTTTTCCCGGACTTTCAGAGACAGCTGTCGCAGCAGCATGGGCGAACTGATTACTGGACCCAGTAATAAAATTATTAAATGTGTATTTAGGATGAAGATATACGCCTTTATTGACCAACCGCTTGCGTCTGGTTTCTATTTGTTCACTCTGTGTCCGCTGTTTTTTTTTCGACTTTTCTTCTATGTAATATTTTATGTCTATCGGATAGCCGAGCGTTGTCTCAAGGGAATCTTTAATAATGCCGGGATAGGTATCTTCTATCCATTCCTTATAGAATCTGTTTGGTATTCCAATGGTGGCGGTATGTTCTTTGAGCGTTGTAAGAACAATCGGTTTGAACCATAAGTCGAATACATTTGTTCCGACCTTTTTTTCTATTGATACGAGGCTTTTATTCCATATTTCATCTATTTTCATGACATATATTTACTAACAATTTACTAACAATTGTTGGTAACTCTCCCTTGGAAGGTATGATATTATAGCTAAATTAGATAATTCAGGCAATAATATGTTGTTAACTAGTGAGTATTTTTTTTAATATATTCAGTACCCTTTTCTTATGAGTTTTCCCCCCTATTCTTTACCTGCTTTTCACGAAAGAATATGCTTATGAATCAAAGGAATGTAAACTGTTTTGACTTTTTAACCTCTGCTACTACTTCTACTATTTTTTTATATTATTAACTTATTTAGTAAGAAGGAATGTTTATTACTTACTCCTGCGCCCTTTTTTTCAAAAACTCCTGAATAAGAATATCTATGTCTCCATCAAGAACAGCATCAACATTTCCAATCTCCTTATTCGTTCTGTGATCCTTTACCAGTCGATACGGCTGAAGAATATATGATCGAATTTGACTACCCCAGGCAATGTCTTTTTTATCACCGAGAATATTCTCCATCTTTTTTTCCTTTGCCTGTAATTCAAGGTCAAAAAGGCGGGCCTTAAGGATCTTCATGGCAA
>JBFGJU010000066.1:0-9130 GCA_041577035.1 Thermodesulfovibrionales bacterium
GGGCATCTTCAGAAGAACAAGGCCAGAATTGCGGTTAACCTCTTTGATATGATCCAGACGGTTGATTCATTTGAACTGGCCGAGCTGATCAACAGACATGCTGAAAACACCGGCAAAACACAACGCGCCATGATTCAAGTAAAACTTTCAAAAGAATATTCTAAGACCGGAATATTAAAGGAAAATATAAAGGGCATAATGGTGAAATTAGGATCGCTGAGAAATATCAGAATTGACGGTCTTATGACCATGCCTCCATTTTTTGATGATCCCGAAGAAACACGGGGTTACTTTAAAGAGTTGCGGTCATTACAAAAAGAGTTGGAGGGCGATGGCTTCAGCCTGCCCGAGCTCTCTATGGGGATGACGAATGATTTTGAAGTGGCGATTCAGGAGGGTGCTACCATGATACGGGTTGGTACGGCACTTTTTGGAGAACGGGAATCACGGTGAATTCTCTCTCAGTAAAAAGGAGGAATGATTGAGATGATCGGTTTTATTGGTGGGGGTAATATGGCAGAAGCGCTGATAAAAGGGCTGATATCAGAGGGCAAGAAGAATATTATTGTATCTGATCCATCAGAAGAGCGGCGTGGTTATCTGGCGCGCTCCTATAACGTCTCGGTTTCAGTATCCAACAAAGACGTGGTATCATCGAGCGCTATTATTATCCTTGCGGTGAAACCACAGATCATAGAAGGCGTTCTTGATGAGATCGCAGGATTAATCAGTGATCAGCAGACGATCGTCTCGGTTGCGGCCGGGATTACCCTACCATATCTTGAATCAAAGCTCAAAACGAAGCGGGTCATAAGGGTGATGCCGAATACACCGGCCCTGGTGCGGGAGGGCATGGCTGTTATGTCATCATGCGGCTGTCTGCTTGAGCAGGAGGTTGCTGCGGTAAGGGGTATCCTGATGTCTGTAGGGAAAGTTATTACCTTGCCGGAAGAACTGATGAACGCGGTGACAGCGCTTTCCGGCAGTGGGCCCGCATTTATAGCTTTGTTCGTAGATGCATTGATTGAGAGCGGTGAACAATCCGGCTTGAACGCTGCGGACGCTAAAATACTTGCGATTCAAACCCTGTTAGGCACGGCACGGCTCCTGGATACGGGACTGACCCCTCAGCAGTTGAGGGAGATGGTAACGTCTCCCGGCGGGACAACAGCTGCGGGCCTTCATGTGTTTGAGCAAAAGAATCTGAAATCCATTGTTCATGAAGCTATCACTGCCGCAAAAAAAAGGGCCGAAGAACTAGGAAGGAACGAATAATGTTTATCATTGGTAACTTTATCATTGCGGTCGCCTGGCTGGCAGGACAGGTGCTGGGAATTTATATGTGGATCATTATTATTGCGGCATTGCTGAGTTGGGTAAATCCGGATCCGTACAATCCAATAGTCCGCTTTCTGTATGCCGTCACCGAGCCGGCTTTGCGGCCGATCAGAAGATTGATCGGGCACAGCCTTGGCCCTGTCGATATTTCACCTCTTATTGTTATTCTGGGTATTATATTTATCCGGCAGTTCCTGATTGTTACGCTTATGGAAATTGGTTATAAATTAAAAGGAGGGGTACTATGAGGATTACTCCGCTTGATATTCAGCAAAAACAGTTCCCTGTGAAATTCAGGGGCTTCGATGTTGAGGAGGTGTATGCTTTTCTTGAAGTGATTCGAGAAGAGATGGAAGAACTCCTGAGGGAAAACGCAACTCTTAAGGAAAATGTACACAGAGCTGACATCCAGATGAAAGAATTCAGGGATATGGAAACAACGTTGAAAGAGACGCTCATGACGGCTCAGCAGATGGTCGATGAATATAAGACGACCGCAAGAAAAGAAGCCGAACTGTTTATGAAAGATGCAGAGATTAAGGCTGACCATCTCATAAAGGAAGCCCAGGAAAAGGTCATTAAGATTCATGAAGATATCGTCGACCTGAAGGGGATACGTCGCCACTTTAAGGAAGAACTCAAGCGTCTTATCGAAGGTCATATGAGAATGCTCGATTTTGACAGGGAAACCGAAGATACAGAAAACACAGAGGAGAGTGAGTGAGTTCGTCCAGGGAATATAAAGCCTTAAAGGGAATGCAGGATGTCCTGCCACCCGATATTTACCTGTGGAAAAAGATCGAGGAAACGGCTGAAGAGATTTTCACTGCGTATGGATACCGGCCGATACGACCACCGATTGCAGAGACAACTGATCTTTTTACCAGGAGCATCGGAGAAAACACTGACATTGTGGAAAAAGAGATGTATACATTCAATGACAAGGCCGGCAGAAGCGTTACGCTTCGACCAGAAGGAACCGCATCCGTTGTACGGAGTTATGTGGAACATCACCTTTACACACTGCCGTCACCACAGAAGTATTATTACTCCGGACCGATGTTCCGGTATGAAAGGCCTCAGTCCGGGCGTCTCAGGCAGTTTTATCAGATAGGGGCTGAAGTGTTCGGCACGGCATATCCATGGATGGATGCGGAAATGCTTTCGATGCTCAGGCATTTTCTCGAACGACTTCATCTCAGTGATCTCAGCATAGAGGTTAATTCCATAGGATGCAGGCAGTGCAGGCCTGCGTACAAAACGGCGCTCCTCGATTTTTTCTCGGATAAACTCGATCAGCTCTGTGTTGACTGTAAAAGAAGATATACTGTCAATCCGCTCAGAATACTTGACTGTAAAGTTGTCGGGTGTACTGCTGTCAGAAAGGAGGCCCCCCGGGTTCCCGATCATCACTGCCGGGACTGTGAAGCTCACTTTGAACGTTTCCAGGCAACGCTCAGGGATTTCGGAATTACCTATAACGTTAATCCGGAAATGGTCAGGGGCCTTGACTATTACACCCGGACGATCTTTGAGATTACGAGCAAGTATCTTGGTGCACAGAATGCCGTTGTCGCCGGAGGGAGATATGACGATCTCGTGAAAGAATTTGGAGGACCTGATACCCCGGCTATTGGGTTTGCTGCGGGGATGGAAAGGATTGTTGAACTATTGAATAAATCCGGTGCGTCATCGCTACCGTCTCCGGATGTTTTCATTTCATTGCTGGGAGAGCAGGCATGCAGAAAAGGTATCCTGATTGCGGATGATTTGAGGACAAAGGGATTCTGGGTGGAACTGGGAGACCCGGAGGCTTCGTTAAAAAGCCAGATGAGACGTGCTGATAAATTATCAGCACGATATGTTTTTGTTATCGGTGATAAGGAGGTCGATTCAGGAAACGTGCACTGGAAAAAGCTTTCAGATGCTTCACAGGGACAGATCTCCTTATCCGGGATATATGATTTTCTCGCAGATAAAGCAGACCAGAAATAATCGTGGAAAGATTTTATGTGTCTCGGCATAAAATTATTTTTTTAGGGCTTTTTTCTGATGTTTAAAACAAAGATCTTTTATAAGCTGATGATCGTTCTGCTCATATTTGCCGCTATGATAGTGGTGCCGTACACATACACGATTGTTGTTCAGGTAAACAAACTGATTGAACTGGAAAAAACTATCGATCAACCGCAGAGCCAGGAGGTCCTGGAGGCACATCGCTTGTTCGTATCCAATCTTTTCAGGAGCACTACGCCGTATATCATTTACACGGTAATTCTTGCCTTTGGCCTATCGATCTTTTTTATGAGGAGACTACTCTTATCCCTGAAAGAGCTCCAGCAAGGTGCCAGGGCAATTCGGGATGGTACGTTCGAAACGAAACTCGATGTGCTTACTAACGATGAGATTGGTGATCTTACCGTAGCGTTCAACGAAATGGCCGATACTTTAAAAATAAAAACCCTGGAACTCGAAAAAAAAGAGACCTATATCAGGGAAATGATGGATCCCCTGTGGGTTGTCGATGAACATGATCATATCACGGATGTTAATCCTGCGTTTACGCGGCTTTTTGGTTATGAGAAAGATGAAGTCCTGGGCGCCTCTATTTATGATTTTTTTGATGAAAAAAATGCCTTAATGATGTATCGACAGCTGAACGAAAAGAGGGTGAAGGGAATCGCCTCAATGTATGAAATTGAGGTCATTACTAAGAAGGGCTTATTATTTCCTGTGCTTATCAGTGGAGCCCCTATCTATACCGGGGATAAAATTGTCGGCAAGATAGGAATATTAAAGGATTTCAGGGAACAAAGTGAGCTTAAGAATGAATTGAAGCAGTCCAAAGAATATGTTGAGACAATAATGGATAGTATAAAAGATGAAATGCTTGTTATCGACAGAGATTATCGGGTCACGATGGCTAATCAGGTCGCGCGTTCAAATCTGGAAGGCTCTCTGGAAGGTGATTTCTGCTACAAAATTGCACATAATCTGGATCGGCCATGCTGGATGGGGGGGTACGACTGTCCTGCCCAGATGGTGTTTAAAACCGGCGATGCCTATACCGCAACCCACAAACATGTAACAAAAGCCGGATTAAAATATCATGAAATTGTTGCATCACCTATAAAAGATGCTGCCGGTGATGTTACAAATGTCATAGAACTGTACAGGGATGTTACCGAACGGGTAGAGCATAGCAGGGAGATGGACCGGAGAAATAAGGAGCTGTCCATGCTGAATAGCATAGCGCATATTCTCAGCCGGTCTCTCAAGGCAGAAGAGATTTTTTCGGCTGTTCTTAACAAGGTCATTGACATGCTTCATATGGACGGCGGCGGTATATACTTTATTGATGATTTAGAAAGAGAAATGCGCTGCGTGTATCACCGGTCTCTTTCCGAGGAATATATGAAGAAGTATGGCAGAATGCGGCTTGGTGAGGATCTGCCCGGCAAGGCTGCGGTGACCGGGCAGGTCATTACCATAAACGATTTATCAAAAGACCGGCGCGTGGAAGATTCACTATTTAGACATTCTGGTATCAGGGGGTATTGCTGTATTCCCATCAGAGGGAAGGAAAAAATTATCGGGGTCTTCTGCCTCGTCAGTCTGCATGCATATGAATTTACCGTTGAAGAAGAGCGTATACTGCACGCCATAGGGGATATGACCGGTATTGCAGTAGATAATGTGAAACTCTATGAAAAGATGCGAGACCTGTATGAAGTTCAGCAGCAGCGCAGGGAGGAAGAGCATGCGCATCTGCTTTCTCTTTCTGAAAAATTTGGCTCTATAGTTAATCTCGGGGATGTTATGACACAGGTATTGATACTGATTAAGCGGTTCACACGGGCTGATTTTTGTTGGGTGCTTCTGAACGATACAAATGGCAACCTTGTCCTGCGCGCTGTTTCGGAGAAGACCGGAGATGAAGATACCATTATGTATGCGAGCGATACGCGTTCCTTTGAACAGTATGCACTGGAACGAAAAACACCGGTACTCGTCCATGATATGCTTACCCAGGAAAAGTTTTATATTAATCAGCTCTTACGAAAGCGGTTATACACATCTGCCCTTTCATTACCCATGCTTATCGGTAGTAAGCCGGTCGGAACATGTTCTCTGTATTTCATCACAAAGAGACTTTTCAGGGAAGAAGAACTTCATTTTCTCCAGATTGTCGTGAATTCTCTAACCGTTGCCGTCCAGCGATCAGAATTGTATAGAGAGGTCATTTCCAAAACAGGCCTGTCTGATACGATCTTGAACAGCGTGCAGGATGCGATGATTACGGTTGACCATAACGGCGGGACCGTATCGATTAATAAGGCCTTTACAGCTATTTCGAATATTTCCCTGAAAAGTGCGATTGGACGCAGTCTATGCGATCTTTTGAACTTTAGTGATGAAAATGACATGATGTGTGTAACACTTGATGAATGTCTGGCATCAGCATTACAGGGCAAGAGTGTCAGAAGGGATGGCGAACTGAAAACAGCATACGGTGATAAAATGCTTGTCAAGATAAGCAGTGATCCGGTGCTTGATGCCGATCAGTCTGTTACGGGTGCTGTTTTTGTTTTAAGAGATATGAGCAGAGAAAAAAATATCGACAGAATTAAGACTGAAATCATTCGATCTGTTTCTCATCAGTTCAGGACTCCTCTGTCTGCCATAGTCGGCATGTCAGAAATAATCCTTGAAGACGGGATGGAACCTGAGAAATCCAGACAGTATATCGAAACGATTCTCGACGAAGGCATCAGGCTGTCCAATATGGTTTCTGAACTTCTGAGCATAGCAAAGATAGAGAGCGGAAAAGAAGGACTGCATCCGAGGCCCGTGGATATCAGACATTTATTAAAGACGGTTAAGAAAACATTTTCGCCCTTTATCAGGAAGAAGAAGGCGGTTATTAACTACCGGGTTGATGTTAAAGGAAATATTATCGTAGATGAAGAAAAATTGCGGGAAATGTTACTTATTATAATTGATAATGCACTCACGTTTTCTGATGACGGATGTCGTGTTGATATATCAATTGACAGAGTGGGTGATATGGTCGAAATAACCGTGGCCGACACAGGATGGGGAATATCCGATGAAGATATCGGCCATCTTTCCGAGAGATTCTATAGAGGGAAACATGGAGACAAGGTCAAGGGAACCGGACTTGGTCTTTCATTATGCGAGGAAATTGTAAGGATGCATGGAGGTACTATGAAAATCGAAAGCACTGTAGGCAAGGGCACGGATGTTGTTCTTCAGATTCCGTGCGGAGGGAAGGATGCATAAAGTTATTGTGATAGATGATGAGCCGTATATTCTCATGATGATTGAGGATAAACTTAAAAAAGCTAATATTTCAGTTGTTGCGCTCAGGGAAAGCAGAGATGCGGTCGAGGTTATAAGGAAAGAAAAACCGGATCTCATTATTCTGGATTGGATGATGCCGGAGGTCAGCGGTATTGAAATCTGTAAAACTTTGAAAGAAGATACGGAACTCCAGAAAATCCCTGTTTTTATGTTGACCGCAAAAGGTCAGGATGAAGATGAAAAGCTCGGACTGCAATACGGTGTAGCGCGGTATATTACCAAGCCGTTCAGCCCAAAGGTACTGCTGAGTATGGTCGAGGAGACACTTGGAATACAGAGTCCGTGAGATTCTGTAAAAAAGATCATGCGATGTTCAGGGACGCGATTTGATCCCGCCGTTGTCAGCGCATTCCTGCACTGGGTGAGATCATTTACCCGACAACATTGAATGAACGAATCCTGAAGGCTACGCCCAGCTGTTCAGCGATTCTTTTGCACTGTTCAATATTGACTTCTTCAAGATTCACAACGGTAATCTGGACCTCGGGAATTATTTCCTTTGCCAATCGAATGAAGTCGATCACCGCTGTAAAGGCATTTTCATAAAGGGGCCTGCACATGCGGATGTACGTTGCTTCATCGTGAGCATCCATACTCACTGAGATCCTGTCCACTATGCCTTTCAGCTCCGGAACAATATTTTTTTTATGGATAAGATTTGCGTGACCGTTTGTATTGACTCGTACCGTACCGCCTTTTTTCTTGACCCATTCTGCAATATGTTTGACCACGTCAAGCCGTTGAAGCGGCTCGCCATAGCCGCAAAATACTACTTCCCCGTATTCTGCAGGATTACCAATGGCTTCTTTAATCTCGTCTTCAGATGGTTCACGATCAAGTCTTAGCTTATGGCCCTTGACATAGTCAGTATGAAACTTCACACAGAAGGAACATTTGTTTGTGCATCTGTTGGTTATATTGAGATAGAGGCTGTCCCTGATTTTATACGCTATTACAGCTTTCTCAGATATAGTCCCTATACCAAAAGCGCGCTTTGCATTAAGCGTTGTTATTCTGGCTAAATCCTCGTAAGTGACGTTTCTGAGTTCTGCAACGTGTTTGACTGTGTGCTGTAAATATGATGGTTCATTTCTCTTTCCCCTATGAGGAAGCGGCGCAAGGTAGGGCGCGTCGGTCTCAATGAGCAGATAATCATCAGGTATAAGACGCGCAACCTCTTTTAACATGGAGGCTTTTTTGAATGTGACCGGTCCTGCCAGGGAGATATAAAAACCGAGCGCCATGACTTTCTCTGCCATGTCAATATCTCCTGAAAAACAGTGAAATACACCTCTGCTAACGTCCGTATCCCTCAATATACGGATGGTATCGCCTTGTGCTTCCCGGCTATGAATAATTAAGGGCAGCCCGGTTTCCTGGGACAGCGATATATGTTTCAAAAAAACGTCTCTCTGGTCGCTCCTTGGCGAGTTGTTGTAATGATAATCCAGGCCGGTTTCGCCGATGGCGACTACTTTTTCATTTTTAACATATTCTTTGAACTTATGATAAATGCTTTCGCTGAAATCTCTGGCATCATGCGGATGCAAGCCACATGACGTATAGATAAAATCGTAGTCCTGAGATAGTTTTATTCCTTTCTCGATGCTTTCACAGTCGGATCCGACGGTTACTATTGCTTCAATACCGGCATTCCGTGCGCGCTGTAAAACTGCATCCCGATCATTATCGAACTCAGCCATATCCAGGTGGCAGTGGGTATCGATTACGACAGGTGGTGAATATGGAGTGACGGAAGAAGGGGACAAGGAATCCTTTGTCTGATTACCCATCACCTGTTACTCATAACTAACACTAGGCACCGAATTTCTTTAATCGCCCAGCGTTCGCAAGAGCCAGAGGCATGAGATGAATCGTCCGCAGTATACCGAGTTCCCCCTTGAAGCATTCACGTTCGGAAAAAGCAGTGCACAGATTGCCGAGCACATAAGGAGATTTAATAAGGAATGGCACCGGATGCCAGCTGTGTGCCTTCAGCTGAGAAGGGGTTGAATGATCGCCGGTAATGACAAGCACCTCAGGATTCAGTTCAATGATCTGAGGAAGCAGTCTGTCTGCTTCTTCAATTTTAAGTGTTTTTTTGTCGTAATTGCCGTCCTCTCCAGAAGAGTCGACTTTCTTGATGTGAAGGAAGAAAAAGTCGTAATCGTTGTAGTGCTTTTTTAAATGAGCTATTTCGTCCTGAACAGTCCCATGGATATCAGGTGCTGTCATTCCGACGAGTTTGGCAAGTCCCCGGTACATAGGATAATTTGCGATGGCCAGGGCATTGAGTCCATACGCCTCGGAAAAAGAAAGAAGGTGAGGAATTACTGAAAACCCCCTCAACAGTACGTAGTTAGCCTTATCCTCGGTCTGCAGAACAGCAGCGGCTTTATGCAGGAAC
>JBFGJU010000067.1:0-9091 GCA_041577035.1 Thermodesulfovibrionales bacterium
AAAGAACTGCGTATGCACTGTCCTGTGCTTTCACCAAATCTTATCGCAGTAGTGGATGCGACATTAATTGACAGCGTTAATATTTCTGAAGGTGCAAAAGAAGACTCCATTTTTGTCGTCAACACAACCAAAGACGCCGGAGAGATAAGGAAAAAACTATCAGCATCTCCGAAGCAAAAAGTTTTTACTGTCGACGCGACCAAAATCGCACTCGAGTGTTTTGGAAGAGCTCTTCCGAACTCACCCATGCTCGGAGCAGTCTGCAAGGTTACAGGAATCGTCTCTCTTGATCACCTTCTCGATGATGTAAGAAAAAGTTTTGGGAAAAAATTCTCTCAGAAAATTATTGATGGAAATCTCGAAGCGACAAAAAGAGGTTACGAGGAGGTAAAAGAAGGATGAAACAAAAAGGGTGGAAAGATCTAGCCCCGGGGTCTGTTATTCTTGAAGGCGGCAATGCTGTGAACTTTAAAACAGGTTCGTGGAGAGCGTTCAGACCGGTTTGGATAGAGGAAAATTGCATACAGTGCCTTTTCTGCTGGATTTACTGTCCGGATATGGCTGTGAAGGTAAAGGACAGCAAACGGCATGAGTTCGATTATGATTTTTGTAAAGGGTGCGGCATATGTGCCCTGGAATGTCCCGGGAAAAAAGGTAAAAAGGCCATTGAAATGGTTGAGGAGGGCAAATAAATGACTCAGGTTGTTGCAGTTACAGGAAATGAGGCAGTTGCTAATGCTCTGCGCCAGATAAACCCTGACGTCTGCGGAATCTATCCCATAACTCCCCAGACTGACATGATGCAACGTTTTGCATCATATGTCTCAGACGGCAAAGTCGATACCGAAGCAATCCTTGTCGAGAGTGAGCACAGTTCAATGAGTGCCTGTATTGGAGCTGCCGCTGCTGGCGGCAGAGTAGTGACAGCCACCTCATCACAGGGGCTTGCCCTGATGTGGGAGATGTTGCATATTGCTTCTGGTGACAGACTGCCAATTATCATGCCCGTTGTCAATCGTGCCCTGTCAGCTCCGCTGAATATTCATGGTGACCATTCTGACGCGATGGGTGCACGCGATACCGGATGGATTCAGCTGTGGTCTGAAAATGGACAGGAGGCGTATGACAATACGATTCAGGCTTTCAGAATAGGGGAACATATGGATATTCGACTTCCTGTTATGATCTGCCAGGACGGTTTTATTATAAGCCATTCCATAGAAAGAATTGAGTATCTAGAAGACGCAGAAGTGCAAAATTTCGTAGGGCCATACAAGAATTTCCTTCCGCTTTTGGATCTCGATAAACCAAAAAGTTATGGTCCGTTAATTCTGCCGGATCTCTATCACGAATATAAAAAGGCACAGCATGAGGTCATGGCAAAGGTTACGGATGTCGTGCTCGATGTGGCAAAAGACTTTGAAAAGATGAGCGGCAGATCATACGGGCTGTTTGAAACGTATAAGCTGGATGATGCAGATATTGCTATCGTTATACTGAATTCTGCAGCCGGAACAACCAAGGACGTCATTGATGATTTCAGGGCTAAAGGTGTTAAGGCCGGTCTTCTGAAACCGCGCCTCTTCAGACCTTTTCCGTATCGGAAAATTGCGGATGCGCTACAGCATACAAAGGCAGTGTGCGTGATGGACAGGGCGGATTCATTTGGCGGATACGGGCCACTCTTCATGGAAATCGCATCTGCGCTCTATCACGCAAAGGAAAAGCCGTTACTGATTAACAAGATTTACGGGCTTGGTGGGAGAGATTATCTGCCCGAGCATGCTGAAACTGTTTTTTCTGAGCTTGTTGAACTGGTAAACGGTTCTCCCCTGAAAAATATAAAAGAATATCTAGGAGCGAGGGAATAATATGGCCACAGGACTAAAATTAAAAGAGCTTTCGAAGAAAGAAGATCTTTTCACACATGGACATCGGATGTGTTCTGGATGCGGTGCGCCGATAGTTGTCAAAATGGTTCTTCTGGCAACAGACTACCCTGTTGTTGCTTCAAACGCAACCGGATGTCTCGAGGTGTCAAGCTGCATTGCTGAATATACAGCATGGAAAATACCCTGGATTCACACGGCGTTTGAAAACGCAGCCGCAACTATTTCCGGGGTAGAAACAATGTACAGGGCCCTGAAGAAACGTGGCAAAATAGATAAAGATATTAAATTCATTTCATTCGGCGGTGACGGTGGCACATATGATATCGGCCTCCAGAGCCTGTCTGGTGCCATGGAACGCGGGCACGATATGTTATATGTCTGTTATGACAACGGCGCGTACATGAATACGGGTATCCAGCGCTCGAGTGCAACTCCATTGGGAGCAGATACCACAACATGTCCTGCGGGGATTGCGATACCAGGCAAGATACGCCCACGAAAGAATCTCACAAAGATAATGGCCGCACATAACATACCCTATGCAGCTCAGGCTTCTCCCTCAAACTGGATGGATTTGATGAAGAAGGTAAGAAAGGCACATGAGATTGCGGGGCCAAAATTTATCAATATTCTTTCACCATGCAATCGTGGGTGGCGTTCAAAAACCAATGATGCCATTTCGCTGAGTAAAATCGCGGTTAATACCTGCTACTGGCCATTGTATGAAATTGAAAATGGTGTCACGAAAATTACCGTTAAGCCAAAAGAGAAAAAACCGGTTATCGATTTCCTGAAGCCCCAGGGAAGATTCAAGCATCTATTTGCTCCTGAAAACGAATGGCTTCTTACAAAAATGCAGGAAGAAGTTGATAGAGAATGGGAGAAATTGCTCAAAGAAGAGCAATGCGGTTGATAAACGAATATAAACTATGATATTTTCAGATTGCAATGAATAGTTCCGATCTTGTCATGTACGAAGAGGAGTTCCAGCAGATAGATCAGGAACTCCAGAAATTGTATCAGCAGACAAATGCCAAAGTTGTATTTTTGGTTGACAAAAACGGCCAGCTTATCGCCTCAGCAGGTGAAACGCACGATATTGATACAACGTCACTTGCATCCCTGACCGCCGGTAACATTGCGGCAACGGGTGGAATTGCCCGGCTGCTCGGTGAAAAAGAGTTTTCTATTCTGTTTCACGAAGGAGAGAAAGACAATATCCATATTTCACTCGTCGGACAACGGGTAATTTTAGTCGTTATTTTTGACAAACGTTCTTCTCTCGGACTCGTCCGTCTTAGGGTAAAAAAGGTCACCGATACTCTTTCAACACTTTTTAACAGTATTACCGAAAAGGCTGAACAGGAAAAACAGGATGGCAAACTTGATGATTCTCCTTTTGCAGAAATCAGTGATGAAGACATCGATAATCTTTTCAGGTAGGGATCACAGCACGTGTCATTTATAAATTATTCATCCCGTGAAATCAATTGCAAAATTGTCTATTATGGACCGGGCCTTTGTGGTAAAACAACCAACCTGCAATATGTTTACAAAAAAACAAATCCGGATCAGAAAGGGAAACTCATTTCGCTTGCAACAGAAACCGAAAGAACTCTCTTCTTCGATTTCCTTCCCCTGGCTCTCGGTGATATCAAAGGCTTCAAGATACGGTTTCACCTTTATACGGTTCCCGGGCAGATATTTTATGCGGCAAGCAGAAAACTTATATTAAAAGGTGTTGATGGCGTCGTATTCGTTGCAGACAGCCAGATAGAAAGAATGGACGCAAACATTGAGAGTCTTGATGACCTGAAAATCAATCTTGCTGAGCAGGGATACGATCTTGATAAAATGCCTTTTACCATTCAACATAATAAGAGGGATCTTATGCATGTTGTGCCGGTTGACAACATGAATAAACTGCTTAACAAGAGAAATGTTCCGTGGTTCGAGGCAGTTGCCACTACCGGAGTGGGCGTTTTTGATACTTTAAAAAATGTAGCGAAACAGGTATTGACCGAACTAAAGAAACATTACTAGTTTCATGGATATTCACCATACACGACTGCTTGCCGTCCCAATGGGAGAGACTCCGTATCGGCTCGTAAAGGACGGCAGAATATGAAAACGCTCCTGCTATGCAAGAGCTGTTCAGGTGAACTTGACGTGCGGCTGGGGTGAAGAATTACTGCTCTTCGCTGCAGGGACTGCGGCAAAACATTTCAGTTATCTGAATATCTTCATGAAATTAATGAGAACATCTGGCAGAAGATTTCATCCCGATCCTGCGACCGCGCATAACCCAAACACGCTTCCTGCTTCCGGACTCACCAGCAGTCTATCGGCATAACATCTGCACTGTTTCACGCACTATTCCTTAAATCATTGCGCATAGAATAGATAAAACCCTTCCCCGTGTATTATCATAGTGCTTTATGAATACCTTATGAACAGGAGGGCATCATGACTATCAGAGAGAATATTTATCCAGTTATCGATCTGATTACACCATCTCATATACTGGTGAGTGTCTTTGATAAAAGCGGGCTTGACGAATTGATTGCAGAAATTCGAACGATCAATCCGGATGTTATTTTCTATTCCACGGGTGGAACCGGGAAAAAAATCATGGAGTTGCTGGGTACGCATGCCTCACGAAATTATATGTCGGTTGAGACATTTACAGGCGCACCTGAAATGGAGGGAGGATTAGTGAAGACCCTGCACCCCAAAATTCATGCAGGGCTCCTCGCGGAACGAGGTAATTCCGCTCACGAAGAATATCTCTTCAAAACGCTCGCAGGCATGAGCGGCAGTCCAGGGGTGTATTTTGATATCTTTATCGGTAATTTGTACCCTTTCAGTTCCGTTATCTCACAACAAAACGTCTCTGCCGAGACCGCGCGGATCAATATTGATATTGGCGGCCCTGCCATGACAATGGCTGCAGCGAAAAACTGGCACAGTATAGCCGTATTAACCGAGCCGTTTCAGTATTCTGTTTTTCTAGAGTCCCTGAAGGAAACCGGAGGAAAAATCAGCCTTGACATGAGGTTTTCACTGGCCCAGCAGGCCATGAAAAAGGTGGGGGAGTACCGGTTCACCATAGGCAATTATTTTTCTTCTCTGGACTATCTGAAGGACGTAAAGCCGTTCTTAAATATTTCATAGATGAAAAAAACAGCAGAATGCCTTCAGCAAATCGAGACATTCATAAAACAGGAACAATAATCCGGGGTTTTTGATTCATGTCTTTTTTACTTATAGATGGTTATAACCTTATCGGTACATTTCACAAGAATCTGAACGACGCTCGTGAAAAACTTCTCCTTCAGCTTCATGAATATAAAGAAATCAAAGGTCATGATATTACGGTAGTCTTTGATGGATGGAAGTCTGGCGGTCAGCATGAAAAATCATTTACAACCGGCGGGATAACCGTCATATATTCACGTATCGGGGAAACGGCAGACGCGGTAATAAAAAGAATTATGAGCCCGGGAAACAGGACATGGATTGTCATCAGTTCGGACAGGGATATCAGGGCTGCTTCCTGGGCATCCGGTTCTGTCCCCGTTTCAGCAGATGAATTCCTGTCCGCGCTCGAGCGGGCTGAAACATCCTTTCGAGGCGAATATCAACGACTCGAGGATTCCGATCACCCCGTACGGCAAAAGGGGAATCCTAAAAAACTTTCAAAAAAAGAAAAGACCATTACCCGTGCATTACAAAGGCTGTAATGCGAGCGTCTTTTTTCAATATCCGGCCAGCTGACACACTGAATGTCAGCTTTCTGCTTTTCCTCATTGCAGTAACCTTCTTTTTCAATGAGAGTATCCGTCTATCAACTATGCTTGTTATTATTTTTACCGTTCTCATCGCAACTCAGATAGTATTAATTAAATATGGACGCACTAATACCATCCTTGAGTACACCTATGACCTTGTATTTCCCTTTTTCTGTATTCTTATTATCTTCGAGAGTCTTGAATACATGGTTCATTCGATACAGCCAAGAGATATCGATCACGTTCTTGTGAAGATTGATTATCTGATTTTTCGTGGACACCCAACGGTGCTGTTGGAGCGGTTTATTAACCCACTGCTGACCGACATTATGCAGCTTGCGTACATCAGCTATTATTTTCTCCCGATTATTCTGGGAATTTCATTAAAGGCAAAAAAATATGATCGGGCATTTGACCGATCGCTGTTTCTTATCATATTCTGTTTTTATCTTTCGTATATCGGATATCTGTCGATGCCTGCTCTCGGTCCACGATATACCATAAACCATCTGCATGCGCTGGAACTTGACGGCTGGATTATCTCCGAGCCTATTCAGGAAGCATTGAACCGCATCGAAGGCATTAAAAGGGACGCTTTTCCAAGCGGTCATACCGCTGTGGCACTGACCGTACTGTATTGTGCCTATCTGTATGAAAAAAAGATCTTTTGGATCTATCTGCCGATCGTGATATTATTAATACTGTCTACTGTTTATTGCAGGTATCATTATGTAGTCGATGTTTTGGCGGGCATTCTGCTTGCTTTTGTCACAATTGTTATCGGTAATGGTTATTATGAATTCAGGACACAAAGAATCAATTCTGATCATTGAGGATGAGAAGAAAATATCGGGAATTGTTAAGGCATATCTCGAAAAGGAGCAGTACGACGTTACGATAGCTGAAACTGGCGAACAGGCTCTCGGTATTCTGAAAAAAGGGTTTAGCCTTGTCATTCTGGATCTCATGCTTCCTGATATGGATGGAGAAGAAATATGCAGAATGATCCGTGAAGGTTCTGATATGCCGGTAATAATGCTAACTGCAAAAAGTGGAGAAGACGACAAAATTGCCGGTCTTGGTATCGGGGCAGACGATTATGTGGTAAAACCGTTCAGTCCGCGGGAACTGGTTGCACGAGTAAAGGCACATTTGAGAAGGAGCAGGAAATCGCGGAAAGAAATTCTGAGTTTTAATCGGGGTTCTTTGAAAATAAATACGGCCAATTATGAGGTTTTCAGAGAAAAAAAACATGTTGTTATGACTCCAACCGAATTCAAGATTCTCATTGCGCTGGCTGAAAATCCCGGCAGGGTCTTAACAAGAGACCAGATAGTGAATCTTGTTCAGGGATATGATTTCGAAGGATATGACAGAACGATAGACGCCCATGTAAAAAATCTTCGCCACAAAGTGGAGAAGCATTCCAAAGAACCCGAATTCATAAAAACAGTTTATGGTGTAGGCTACAAATTCATAGGCACCCCGGATGAGAACTAAACTGTTTCTCGCATTTCTCGCAGTCGTTGTCGTTGCGCTTATTTCAAATTTAATCTATGAACACTTTATTTCCCGGGACTTTGAAGACTATGTAAGTGGAACCAGGGAAGATAAGCTCTACTGGGTTCTTGCCAATGTTGAGGGCAGTTATTCTGACGGTACGTGGGATCAGCGCGGACTGCAGGAATCAGTCCACTGGGCCATGATGCTCGGTTTTGATATGATTGTATCAAATCTCTCCGACAATGAGATTATCACAACAAAAACGATTGTCGAGAACCTTTCGCCTTCGATGAAGCGCCGAATGAAAGGAATTATAAATATGGCAAACACAATAGGCGAATATGAGTTCTATCCTTTATATCAGGGTGGAAAAGAAATAGGAACGCTTGCAGTAAGACCCCTGAAAAGATCGGGTAGTATCGACGAAAAAGACTCTATCTTCAAGAAGAGAGGACGGGAATTTCTGATTATCTCTTTCATTATTGCCGGCGGAGGAGCATTATTCCTGTCATTCTTTTTCGCGATATTCATGTCAAGACCGCTCAATAAGATAAAAAGCGCAGTCGATGACTTTGCCCGGGGTGATTTCAGTATCAGAGTTCCTGTCGAATCAACAGATGAGATCGGAAGATTGGCTAAAAGCTTTAATTTTATGGCAGAAGCACTTCAGAGAGAAGAGGCTCTGAGAAAGCATCTGACTTCGAATATCGCCCATGAATTACGAACACCGCTCAGTGTTATGAAGGCTCATGTTGAAGCAATGATAGACGGGATTGTTACTGACAAAGCTGAAGGTCTCGACAATGTGAGGATGGAAGTTGAAAAATTGATCGGGCTCGTCGAGGGAATTGAAGATGTTACCAAAGCTGAAGCAAGTTACTTTTCAAAAAAAGCTAACGCTGATATCAGTCTCTCCGCCTTTATCACGACTATCATTGCAAAGATGCAGCCACTGGCCTTTACGAAAAGTTTAACTATAGAACTTGTCTCGACAGAGCCTGTTTTCGTGAAAACCGATACTGACAAGCTTGAGGCAATCGTACAGAACATACTGTCGAATGCCATAAGAAACACTTCAAACGGCGGAGTCCAGATACATTACGGCATAAAAGAAGACATGTTTTATATCGCAATTCGGGATACGGGTGTTGGCATATCGGAAGACAAGCAACAACTGATATTTGAACGGTTCTACCGCGGAGCGGACTCAGCGGGCAGCGGCCTTGGGCTTTCGATAGTCAGGGAATTAATTGACACCATGGGCGGACGCATTGATTTGAAGAGTATGCCCGGCGCAGGCTCAACGTTTACCATTTGGCTGCCGAAAAATAAAGAGGCATGAACATACCGTATAAAAAAACAAAAGAAGGCGTATTGATCTCTGTAAAAGTAGAACCACGATCTTCTGCAAAGGGATTCGCCGGTGTCCTGGATGGTACGATGATAAAAATAAAGTTGACTGCTCCTCCTTCGGACGGAGCTGCCAACAGACAACTGATCGAACTTATTTCCGAAGCAACAGGCATCAGAAAATCTCGCATAGAAATAATAAAGGGCCTCTCATCAAAGAAAAAAATAATTGCTATCAAGGGAGTAGACCGTCTATAACATGCAGACTTTTCATTTATGTAAAGAGTATAGTGTAATACATGTTTTGAGGACGGGCATGAAATCTGTTTGCATGGTATTGCTTTCATCTTTTTTGATCGTTGTGTTGCTGGTCCCTGTTCACGCTGAAGATGACCGGATAACACCATATGGTGATTATTGCAAAGAATGCGGGTCTTACGGAACGTGTGAGAAAATGATGTCACCCGATGACGCTGCTCAGGCGCTCATCCGCTATTACAAAGATAAAGGCTATTCTGTCGGCATGATTTATCATAAGGGCCGATTTCTCCGGGC
>JBFGJU010000068.1:0-8924 GCA_041577035.1 Thermodesulfovibrionales bacterium
AAAAGGCTCGGTGACAAAAGCTGTGGTTGTCCGAACCAAGAAAGAAACGAAACGGGTTGATGGCTCGTATATCCGGTTTGACCAGAACGCTGTTGTGCTCATTAACGCACAGGGAGAGCCGATAGGCACGAGAATCTTTGGTCCTGTTGCGAGAGAACTGAGATGGAAGGCTTATACGAAAATAATCTCTCTGGCGCCCGAGGTACTGTAGGAGGACAGATGGCTTTTGGAATAAAGAAAGAAGATACGGTTGAGGTTATACGGGGAAGGGAGACGGGCAAGAAGGGAAGAGTGCTGTCCGTTAACCGGCAGAGCCAGCGGATTGTGATTGAAAAGGTCAATATTATAAAGAAACATATGAAGCCGAGCAAGAAATATTCCCAGGGCGGAATCATTGAAAAAGAAGCGTCCATTCACTCCTCGAATGTGATGCTTGTCTGTCCCAAGTGCTCTGCAAAGACCAAAGTCGGCGTTCTGGCCCTTGAGGGCGATAAGAAACATAGAACCTGCAAGAAATGCAAGGAGGTCATTGACTGAAAATGACCAGACTGAAAGAAAAGTATGTCAAAGAAATTATTCCCGAAATGATGAAGGAATATGCATATAAAAATTCTATGCAGGTGCCTAAAATTGAAAAGGTTGTTCTGAACGTTGGACTTGGTGAAGCTATACAGAATATAAAACTGCTTGATGCGGCCCAGAAAGAGCTCGCGATGATTACCGGCCAGAAGCCGGTTGTTACGAAGGCCAAGAAATCTGTTGCCAGTTTTAAATTGCGTCAGGGCATGCCGATTGGGTGCAAGGTGACCTTGCGCGGCGCAATTATGTACGAGTTCCTTGATAGATTCATAGGTGTTTCTCTCCCCATGATAAGAGACTTTCGGGGAATATCGGGCAAATCTTTTGACGGACGCGGCAACTACTCATTGGGTATAAGGGAGCAGATCATATTTCCTGAAATCGATTATGACAAGGTCGAATTTGTTCATGGTATGGATATTATCATTTGTACATCGGCGAGGACTGACAAGGAAAGTAAATCATTATTGCGATATATTGGGTTTCCCTTTAGGAATTAACAAGGAGCGTACATGGCAAAGACATGCATGATAGAAAAGTCGAAACGGCCCCCGAAATTTGGCGTGCGGTCATATAACCGTTGTAAGATATGCGGCAGACCGAGGGCATATCTGAGAAAATTCGGGATGTGCAGAATATGTTTCAGGACGCTTGCTCTTCAGGGACAGATCCCCGGAGTGACAAAATCAAGCTGGTAGCGCAGGGCCCGGATAGTGTGTATGACTCAGATCGAGGAGGATATTCATGTTAACTGATCCAATAGCTGATATGCTGACGAGAATCAGAAATGGCCTTATGATAAAAGCAGAAAAGGTTGATATGCCTGCTTCGCGCATGAAACTTGAAATTGCCAAGATTCTGAAAGAAGAAGGATTTATCAAGGCGTATAAGATCTTAAAAGACAAGAAACAGGGTATTTTACGGGTAACACTCAAATACACGCGTGATAATGAACCGGTGATTACCGGGCTCAGAAAGATAAGCAAGCCCGGCAGGCGGGTGTATGTGGGACACCATGAGGTTCCGACGGTTATGGGGGGCGTTGGCATTTCGATTCTGTCGACGTCACAGGGGATTTTTGCGGGCAGAACATGCAGGCGCGAAAAAACTGGTGGAGAGGTACTCTGTTATATATGGTGACAAACGTGGCATCAATGATATCAGCTGAACGATCGAATATACCAGGGACGCTTTCAGATGGCAAGGAGATGAGAGATGTCAAGAATCGGTAAGCAGCCCGTCAGTATCCCGACGGGCGTGGAAATAAAACTGGCTGAAAGCAGAATTACGGTAAAAGGTCCGAAGGGAGAACTCGTCAGCAGCGTCCCCGGGGAAACCAGGATTTCTGTTGAAGACAACAGCATCATTGTTGAGAGGACATCGGACACGAAATCGGTGAGGGCTTTGCACGGGCTGACGCAAAAGCTTATAGAAAATATGGTTCGCGGTGTTACGTCAGGATATGAAAAGGCGCTTGAGATAACCGGCGTCGGATACCGGGCTCAGGTTCAGGGAAGTAAGATAATGCTTTCATTGGGATATTCGCACCCTGTCGAGTTTCTGCTTCCTGAAGGAATAAAAGCCGCAGTTGACCAGAAGCAGACGAAGATCACGCTTTCCGGGATAGATAAGCAGAAGGTGGGCCAGGTTGCGGCCGATCTGAAGAAATTACGGCTGCCTGACGTGTATAAAGGGAAAGGCATCCGGTATGAAGGTGAACGGATAAAGTTAAAAGTTGGCAAGGCGGGCAAGAAATAGGGGGCTGTTTTGAATAAGAGCAAATCAGTAGCACGACAGAAGAGACATACGAGAATCAGAAAAAAGATCTCTGGAGATGAGCACAGATTCCGGCTTTCTGTTTACCGGAGTCTCAATCATATTTATGCCCAGATCATAGACGATACAGCCGGTAAGACGCTCGTATCTGCCTCAAGCCTTGATAGTTCTGTCAAGGAACTGAAGCAGCACAAGGGAAATATCGCAACGGCCAAGGAAGTGGGAACCCTCATTGCGAAGAGGGCCGTTGATAAAGGGGTAAAGAAGATTGTTTTTGATAGAAGCGGATACCTGTATCACGGGCGGGTGAAGGCACTTGCAGAATCGGCGCGTGAAGGAGGCCTGGAATTTTGAGCATGAAGGTTTTACACTGCACAGCACAACAGGGTCCTTTTTTTGCTCTCGATGCCAGGTTTATTTTATTAATCGTATGTAAGGAGGTCTCGTGGCACGAATAGATCCAGAGGCTTTGACGCTTAAGGATAAGGTGATATTTATCAACCGGGTCGCAAAGGTTGTTAAAGGAGGCAGAAGATTTTCCTTCAGCGCTCTTGTTGCGGTCGGAGACGGTGAAGGAACAGTGGGCGTTGGCAAAGGCAAGGCATCTGAAGTGCCTGAGGCTATCAGGAAAGCTGTTGAACAGGCGAAAAAATCTCTCATTCTTTTCCCGCTGAAAGACGGTACCATACCCCATAGAATCATTGGCAAGTTTGGATCCGGACAGGTTGTTATGAATCCTGCACCAAAGGGGACTGGACTGATTGCCGGTGGAGCGGTGAGGGCAATTTTGGAGGTTTCAGGAATTCAGGATATTGTCGCGAAATCACTGGGGAACCACAATCCCTTTAACACGGTCAATGCAACGATTGACGGGCTGTTGAAACTGAAGGACCCTGATGTTGTCATAAAGCTCAGAAGCAAGGGCGAAGAAGATATCAAGGAGGCAAACGCATAAATGTACCGGATAGTCCTGAAGCGGAGTTATATCGGTGTTCCGGAGAAACAGAGAAGAATACTCCGTGCCCTGGGGCTGCGGAAGATCGGTAGTTCTGTCATGAAAGCTGAAGACAGATCTACGGACGGCATGGTGAGAAAAGTTGCGCACCTTGTTTCGGTGGACAGGGTGGCGGATAAATAGAGGAGCTAAACGAGAGATGAACATTGAAAATATAAAGCCTGCTGGAGGAAGCAGAAGGAAAAGAAAAAGAGTTGGCAGGGGCATGGGATCCGGTCACGGCAAGACATCATGTAAAGGACATAAGGGACAGAAATCCCGATCGGGCGGCACCAAAGGAGCAGGATTTGAGGGTGGACAGATGCCGCTCCAGAGAAGATTGCCGAAAAGGGGATTCAAGAACAGATTCTCGATTACCTATGCAGTTATAAACGTAGATTTTATCGAAAAACTGAAGGAATATGATGTCATAACCCCGGAACTTCTTCTGGAGAAGGGCTTTGTTAAAGATATGAAAGACGGCCTGAAGGTATTGGGGAACGGGAAGATCCAGCGCGCTGTTACCGTGAAGGCCACATCATTTAGTGAATCAGCTTCGCAAAAGATCACAGCGGCCGGCGGCAAGGCTGAGGTAGTTTAGTTTGGGACTTATATCAAGCCTTCAAAATATATTTAAGATAGCGGAACTAAAGAGCAGGATTATCTTCACCCTTGCACTTCTGGCTGTTTATAGAATTGGCTGCCATATCCCCACTCCCGGCATCAATGGCAATGAATTAAGCAAGTTTCTGACCGAACAGGGCGGTGCCCTTATGGGATTTTTTGATATGTTCTCGGGGGGCGCTCTTTCACGGGTTACGATATTCGCGCTTGGCATTATGCCCTACATCAGTGCTTCTATTATCATGCAGCTGCTCACCGTGGTTATTCCTTCAATCGGAAAGCTTGCCAAGGAAGGAGAAGCCGGCAGGAAAAAAATAACAAAGTATACTCGCTATGCCACTATCCTTATCAGTGCAATTCAGTCTTTTGGAATCGCAGCTGCCATCGAGACCATGCAGGATGGAGCCTTTGTCATTAATCCGGGCTGGTCATTCCGCATTGTTACGATGATAACCCTGACGGCAGGCACTGCTTTTATCATGTGGCTCGGTGAACAGATTACGGAAAGAGGTATCGGTAACGGCATATCACTTATTATCTTTGCGAGCATTGTGTCGCGTTTTCCTGCTGCGATTATCAGTACCATTAGGCTGGTGCAGGCGGGGGAACTGTCCCTGTTTTTTGTGTTGTTTCTTCTTGGCATGATGGTTTTGGTGGTAGGAGGAATCATTTATATTGAGCGAGGCCAGAGGAAAATACCCGTGCAGTACGCGAAGCGGGTGGTCGGTAGAAAGGTATACGGTGGGCAGTCAACACATCTGCCGCTCAAGATCAATACGGCGGGAGTTATTCCGCCGATTTTCGCTTCTTCGATCCTGATGTTCCCTGCGACCATAGCCGGTTTCATAGCCATACCATGGGTGCAGGCGGCGGCAAACCAGCTTGCTCCGGGAAAGCTCCTTTATACCCTCATGTACGTGGGGCTTATCATCTTTTTCGCTTATTTTTATACAGCCATTATATTTAATCCGGTTGACATTGCTGATAATTTAAAGAAATACGGCGGGTATATTCCGGGTATCAGGCCTGGCCAGAAAACATCAGAATATCTCTATCGGGTGCTCACCAGGCTGACGTTTGTTGGTGCAATATATCTGGCTATTGTCTGTGTTATACCCGAAATATTGATATCCCGGTTCAAAGTGCCTTTTTATTTCGGCGGGACCTCGCTTTTGATAGCAGTAGGCGTTTCGCTCGATACGGTCTCGCAGATTGAATCGCATCTCGTTACCCGTTCATATGAAGGGCTGTTAAAGAAAGGGAAGCTGAGAGGCAGGCGGGGCTGAAGGGTACTGATATCCGAGTATTGAAGTGATTTACTTAAAGTCTCCTGCAGAGATAGAGAAGATTGCACATGCGTGTCGTTTAGCCGGTGAAGTTCTCGTATCGTTGAGGAGTATGATAGAAGCGGGAGTCACCACAAAGGATATCGAACGGGTGGCTGACCAAAAGATACGGAGTGCAGGGGGAGTCCCGGCTTTTAAGGGATACCGGGGATTTCCTGCCAGTATTTGCACATCGGTAAACGAAGAAGTTGTGCACGGGATCCCGTCATCACGCAAACTGGCTGAAGGCGATATCGTGAGCATAGATATCGGTGTTTATATGGATGGTTTTTATGGAGATGCTGCGGTTACCATACCAATCGGCAGAAATGACAGGGAAACAACTCAGTTGCTACGTGTTACTGAAGAAGCCCTGTACAAAGGCATAGAAAAAGCAATTGAAGGTAATCGGATATCAGACATTTCACATGGTATTCAGCAGCATGTGGAAAAACACGGATTTTCGGTTGTGAGGCTTTTTGTCGGGCACGGCATAGGGAGGGAACTCCATGAGGCGCCGCAGATCCCGAATTATGGCGGCCCGGGTCATGGCCCGAAACTCAAGAAAGGAATGACGCTCGCTATAGAGCCAATGGTCAATGCGGGAACGGATGAAGTGGAAGTTCTTGAAGACGGCTGGACAGCAATAACCAGCGACAGGAAAAAATCTGCTCATTTTGAGCATACGATTCTCGTGACATCGAATACACCTAGGATATTGACTAAATATAAGTAAAATAATTATAATAACCAGTTCATGGCGAAAGAAGACAATATTGAGGTCCAGGGCACGATTATCAAAACGCTGCCCAATGCCATGTTCAGGGTTGAGCTGGAAAACGGTCAGGAAATCCTTGCGTATGTTTCAGGTAAAATGCGAATGCATTTTATAAAGATTTTGCCGGGCGATAAAGTAACGGTTGAGTTGTCGCCGTATGATCTGACCAAGGGTAGAATCACATACAGATTCAAGTAGGAAAATGTAAACAGTGAAAAGCCGTCAGGAAGCGCGTGGCTTTTATTCTGAATAATGAACAGACGGGTCATTGAGGCAATGAAATAGCATGAAGGTTCGATCTTCAGTAAAACCAATATGTGTTAAATGCAAGGTGATCAAAAGAAAAGGTGTTGTCAGGATCATCTGCGAGAATCCCCGGCATAAGCAAAAGCAGGGATAAATCAGATGACTGCCATGAATGAGATAGTGATAACCCGAAACCCGGAACGGATTATGCAAAAAGGATCGGGACAAAAAGGAGCAGGCGGTGGCTAGAATCTCTGGTGTTGATTTACCAAAAAATGAACGTGTTGAAATAGGTCTTACCCGTATTTTCGGGATCGGCAGGGCTCGTTCTAACAAGATTTTGCAGGAGGTGCGGATCGACATTAACACGCGCGTGAAAGACCTTACTGATGAAGATGTTGTGAACATAAGGAAAGCGATCGAAAAAGATCATAAAGTTGAGGGAGATTTACGGCGTGAGATTTCAATGAACGTAAAGAGATTGACTGACATCGGTTGTTACAGAGGAACCAGGCACCGGTCGAGCCTGCCGGTGAGAGGACAACGGACAAAAACGAATGCGAGAACGAGAAAAGGACCTCGCAAGGCTGCGGTTGGCAAGAAGAAGGAGGCGTAACTGATGGTCCAGAGAAGGAGAGGAGCAAAAAAAGAAAAAAAACAGGTTGCCAGTGGCGCAGTCTACATTCAGGCCACATTCAATAATACAATCGTGACTATCACTGATCCTCAGGGAGGAGTCGTTGCGTGGTCGAGTGCCGGATCTCTCGGCTTCAAAGGGTCTCGAAAGAGCACTCCCTATGCAGCCCAGATGGCTTCGGAATCCGCTGCCCGGAAGGCGATGGATTTTGGCATGAGACAGGTTGATGTCTATGTGAAAGGACCGGGGGCAGGCAGGGAGTCTGCAATCAGGGCTTTGCAGGGGGCCGGCCTGAACATAAATCTGATAAAGGATGTTACCCCTGTTCCGCATAATGGATGTAAGCCGCCGAAGAGGAGGAGAGTATAACGTGGCACGCTATACCGCGGCTCAGTGCAGGCTTTGCAGAAGAGAGACAGAAAAGCTGTTTCTGAAGGGGGATAGGTGTTTTACAGAGAAATGTGCTGTTGAGCGGAGGCAGTATCCTCCGGGTCAGCATGGCCAGCGGCGCAGCAAGATCTCTGACTACGGAATGCAGTTGAGAGAAAAACAGAAGGTCAAGAATATGTATGGAATACTTGAACGGCAGTTTAGAAGGTATTTCCGTGAAGCGGAGAGAAAGAAAGGCGTTACCGGTGAAGTATTATTGCAGTTACTGGAAACCCGTCTGGACAATATTGTATACAGAATGGGTTTTGCGTCGAACAGGAACAGTGCGCGGCAGCTGGTTACGCACGGTCACTTCCGGGTAAATGGCAGGCGGGTCAATATACCTTCTTATCATCTCAAAGTTGGTGATGTCGTTGAAGTTAAAGAGGCAAGCCGCGAATCCGGAATGATCAATGACAGTATATCCAAGGTTGAGCAGCGGGGTATGCTTTCGTGGCTGGAAATGGATTTCCAGAATTTTAAGGGAACACTGCTCCAGATACCGTCAAGAGAAGAAATCCCTGTTACTGCTCAGGAGCAGCTGATTATTGAGCTCTATTCCAAATAAAGCCACTGACAGCCAGATTATTTTTTTATGTAGGGGCGGGAATAGCAACAGAATGGAAATTTAATAGGCATGGGAGGCCTTATGAACCTGAAGAAGAAAGGCTTTCAGTTACCTGAAAAAATCAGGTTTGATGAAGAGTCACAAACAGCTACGTACGGGAAACTGGTGGCAGAGCCCTTTGAACGCGGCTATGGCACCACAATCGGAAATTCTCTCAGGAGGGTTTTGCTTTCTTCGCTGGAAGGTGCTGCGGTAACAGCTGTTAAGATGCCAAAGGCACTTCATGAATTTTCAAGTATTAACGGTGTAAAAGAAGATGTTATCAACATTATTTTGAATATCAAGAAGCTCCGCTTCACATTTCATGGTGAAGGCACCAAGTTGGGAACGATTGATGCAAAGGGCCCCGCAACGGTTAAGGGAAAAGACCTGAAATGTGATCATGCGGTTGACGTGTTAAACCCTGACATGCATATTGCGACCCTTGATAAGGGAGCCCGTTTCGAAGCAGAGCTGAACATTGAAAAAGGTAAGGGGTATGAACCGGCTGAATTGCATAAAGAGGATTTGCCGGTCGGGATGATCGCTGTTGACGCGGTTTTTACTCCGGTAAAAAAAGTTAATTTCTGGGTTGAAAAAGCACGAGTGGGAAGAGCTACGGACTATGACAGGCTCATCATGGAAATCTGGACCGACGGCAGCATTACACCTGATGAGGCGGTTTCAGATGCTGCGGCCATAGTGAAAGAGCACATGGACTTATTTATATCAGAAACAGAAGAATCAGCGGTTGTCGAAGACATGGAGACCGCAGAGTCTGATACAGCAGAAAGTTCGTTTAATGACAACTTATTGAAAAATGTAGATGAACTCGAGCTCTCAGTCCGGTCTTACAATTGTCTCAAGAATGCCAATATCAGGACCATTGCTGAGCTGGTTCAGAAAACCGAGCAGGAGATGCTCAAGAC
>JBFGJU010000069.1:0-8803 GCA_041577035.1 Thermodesulfovibrionales bacterium
CTGCCCGGGCTGGACACCTTCTAATGCCCACTTTTCTTCCTGCTGCTTTTCATCTGCAATAATCTCAAATGCCTTTTTTTCGTCTGATAGAACAGCCTGCTGTCCCGGAGCTGCCAATGGTGCGGGTTCTGTTAAAACCGGGGCCTGCTGCCCTGGCGGCTGGACTGAAATCCGCTGCCGTTTTAGTGATTCCCTCAAGCCGGGAGAAATTTCAGGAGAATATTCCGGATCAATCAGATAGGCCTCCCTGAAATAGTACTCTGCTTCACTGTATTTCCCCAGTTCATATAAGGCATATCCTAACCGGTAATATGCCTGTGCCTCAGGCATCTGATCTATGTACAATTTCAGGAGTTCAGCAGCTTTGGAATAGTCTTTCTGATAAAAATATTTCATTGCTTTGTTATAATCAGGATGAGTTTCTGCCAGAAGCATGCTGGCCATAGTTGTTAGAATCAGCACAAGACTTATTACTAAAACTGCTTTTTTCATAATTGCCTCCAGGCGTTCAGGCTCTTAAATATTTATACGCTAATCAATTATATCAAAATATCTTTGTATTTCAAGTAATTTCAAAAAAAATGTAGAGACTGTAGACATTCATTTCACGAAATGCGAGTGCTCCATGATCGTTTGACACCATCACGGCTTGCATTTTTATGCTTTTTCTGTAAAACTACAGGCAGTTACAGGTGCCGCAGGGCTTAATAGGGAATCCTGTTGAATGCAGGAGCGGTCCCGCCGCTGTAATCCCGATCCTGATAGTACAGGATAAAAGTCTATGCCATTGGACGCCACTGCCCGGGTTTTTCAGAAGGGTGGGAAGGCTGGCAAAGGCCGGGAAAGCCAGAAGACCTGCCTGAACACAGAAATCTGAATTCAGAAGTCAGAAGTCAGCATGCAGAGCACTACATATCTGCCGCCTATTCTTTAGACACTGAATCAGGCCTTTCCGTGGAGAAGGGTGAGGATGAAGTAAATCAGGGTGCAATCCTCTCGCCATTGCGAGAGGATTTTTTTTTGGAAGAGATAAGGGAATTAACAATGACTGTTTTTCGATCGCAAAGAAACTTTTCTACAGTTCTAAGTTCATTTTGCTACAATCTTGAAACTCGCCTTCCTGGCTCAAACAGCCAAGGTTGTAGCCGCTTCATTTCACTAAGAACTGTTATTGAAAATTCTCTCATGTCTCTCAAAACAGCCATTTTTTCTGTTGTACTCTTAACGCTTTACTCTTTACTCATTACCAATGCCTTCTCTGATGACGCTCCCGAGAGAATTATATCGCTCGCTCCAAGCACAACCGAAATTCTCTTTGCACTGGGTCTCGGGGAAAAGATTGTTGGCGTAACAAGCTTCTGCGATTATCCTGTTGAGGCCCGTGAAAAACCAAAGATCGGGGGCATGTCAAATCCTTCTCTGGAAACAGTTCTCTCGTTGCGACCTGACATAGTCGTTATGACTACTGACGGGAACCCCAAAGAATTCGAAATGCGCCTGCGCTCCCTGAACATAAAGACCTATGTATTTACTGCGCGCCGTATTCATGAATTGCCCGCGGCTATCAGGGATATGGGAAGAGTGCTTGGTGCGGAAGAACCGTCCCGGATATTGTCTGCCGAGATCGAAAAAGCCATAAGCAGACTGGGGAACAGCAGGCAGTCTGACAGCAGGAAAAAGAAGGTGTTGTTCATTGTCTGGCCAGAACCGCTCATTGTTGCAGGCCCCGGCACTGCCATTGATGACGCGCTTAATCTTCTTGGAGTAGAAAATATTGCCGGGAACGCAAAGACTTCCTATCCGAAATATTCGATTGAGGAAGTTCTGTATCAATCACCGGATGTCATCTTTATCGGAAAAGGTATGCAGGCCAATATGCGAAAAGTCTCCAGGGGCCTGCTGCATAAATTAAGTCTGGTTCCAGCGGTCAAGAACAGCTCTGTTTTTTTCGTAAGCGATAGTCTCTACAGACTCGGTCCGAGGATTATCACGGGTATTGAGGAACTTGAAACGTGCCTAAAATAAAAATTGCACTATTAATCGCGCTGCTGTTCTCAGTATGCATCATTGCGCTCTTCCTCGGACCACGGGGAATCAATCCCTTTGATCTGAGCGATATTGACAGGACTATTGTCTTTTCCATACGACTGCCGCGCGTATTGATTTCTTTACTTATGGGGATGGCACTCGGCGCCTCAGGTGCCGTGCTGCAGGGCATTTTGAGAAATCCTCTTGCGGATCCTTACATACTGGGCATATCAAGCGGCGCCTCGTTGTTCGCTGCTTTCGGCATTATTATGGGCTTCAGCTTTATAGGAACGTTTACGATCCCTGTGCTTGCTTTTACCGGTGCTATTCTGACCGGTGTTATCGTCGGTATCATCGGCAGAAAAAAAGGCGGTATCTGGCCGGAGAGACTTCTCCTTGCCGGTGTGGGTCTCAGTTTTCTTTTTTCAGCCCTGCTGATGCTTATGCTGAGCCTCTCCTCTGACGAGGGTCTCCGGAGATCGGTCCTCTGGATATTCGGAGACCTGTCCCTTTCCGAGTGGTCACGAATACCCTATGGATCAGTCTTCATCCTTGCCGGGTTGATCCTCGCGATGACCAGGGCAAAGGCATTGAATGCCCTTATACTCGGCGATGAACTCGCGCACAGTCTCGGGTTTTCGCCGCATACCGAGCGACTGGTTCTGTTTGTTTCTGTTGGCCTTATGACAGCCGCGTCAGTGTCCCTCGGCGGCATGATCGGTTTTATCGGCCTGCTTGTCCCGCACATCATACGATTTTTTATGGGTGCTGACAGCAAGGTCCTGATTCCTGCTGCTGCACTCGGTGGCGGTGCGCTGCTCTGTGTCGCTGATCTCGTGAGCAGGTCAATTCTTCCGCCGATGGAACTGCCAGCCGGGATAGTCACCGCCATTATCGGCTCACCGTATTTTCTCTATCTGCTCAGGAGGAAGAATGTCCTCAGCATATAACCTCGCTATCCTGGAACTCGGGAATGTCAGCTTTTCCTACGCACACGACAGCCCTGTTATCAAAGACCTCTCTTTTTCTGTCAGAAGTGGGGCATTCATTGGCCTCCTCGGCGCAAACGGTTCAGGAAAGTCAACCATCTTAAAGCTCTCAAGCGGAATCCTGAAGCCTGCATCAGGAACAATCACGTTATGGGCGAAACACATGCATTCGTTTAAACACAAGGACAGGGCGAAATTAATCTGCTACCTGCCGCAGACACTGGACATCACCGTGCCTTTCAGGATACAGGAGCTTGTCAGTATGGGGTTGTATCCGTATGACATCCCCCCTGCGATGGCTGTTGAGGAAGCCCTCGAGCTTGTGGGGCTCAGGGATAAGGCACAGGCATATCTCGTTGATCTGAGCGGGGGTGAACGGAGGCGGGTTTTTATCGCCATGACCCTTGTGCAGGGCGCGGGTCTGCTCCTTCTTGACGAACCGCTTGCAAATCTCGACATAAAATTCCAGTTTGAATTAATTAATCTTCTGAAACATTTGAAAGAGGAACGGAATATATCTGTTGTCATGGCATTGCATGACATCAATATGGCACTGAAGTTCGAAAAGATACTGCTCATTAAGAATGGAAACATTCTCGGCTTCGGATCGCCTGAGGACGTGCTTACCGAATCAGAGATCAAAAATGCGTTCGATGTTACCGTCACCATCAGACAACATTCCGAAGGAAAGGCGTATGTCTACTATGAGTAAGCAGGAAATTCATACGACATTGTATGTAATCCGGCACGGAGAGACCGTGAATGCGGAAAAAAAAAGGTATAAGGGAACCATTGATGTGCCTCTTTCAGCGAACGGGATTGCGCAGATGGAGCTGACAGCAGCGCATCTTGAAAAGATGGTACTGGAGAATAATGCGGGAAACGGCCTGGCAGCTGTCTATACATCTGACCTGAGCAGGGCATGGCAGAGCGCGGACATTCTCGCAGGACGGTTCAACCTGCAACCCCGTGTGGATGAATCACTCCGGGAACGGTATTTCGGAAGATGGGAAGGCATGAGCTTTGACGAGATCACAGAAAAATATCCCATCGAATTTCAGGCATGGAAAAAGAATCCTTTCCTCTCCAGCCCGGTAGATGGAGAGAGCACCGATGGGGTACAGAAGCGGGTTATCCCGGCTGTTAATGAAATCATACAGAAAAACCGGAGCACTCACGTGGCAATCGTCGCTCATGGAGGAGTGAACAGGGTAATACTCTGTCACTATCTCGGTATACCATTAAATTATATTTTCAGGATTGAACAGGGCAATGGAGCTCTCAGCACTATTGTATTCAGTGACGACTACCCTTTGGTATCTCTGCTGAACTGGACACCGACGCTCGTAATTCGTGATTCGTAATTCGTAATTAGATAACTCGGAACTTTGAACATAGAACTAACGAAAAGGAGGTCTGGTATATGAAACGGTTTGTCATTCTCATGCTGGTTGTTCTAATGGCCGGGACAGTCGGGGCAGAAGAAACCATCAAGCTGAAAGACGTAGTAGTTACGGCAACACGGGCAGAGGAAGAGATAGAAAAGATATCCTCAAATGTGACTGTCATTACCCAGGAAAAAATAGAAAAATCTACCGCGACTACGGTTCAGGATCTTTTAAGGAACGAAGAAGGGCTTATTATCAGGGACCTGTACGGGACAGGGACAAAATCCACTGTTGACATGAGGGGGTTCGGTCGTGGGATCAATACAACGGTCCTTATTGACGGGAAAAAGGTTAACAATATTGATCTCAGCGGTGTGGACTGGAACCTCATACCCCTTGAGAATGTTGAACGCATAGAGATCGTTCGAGGAGGAGGAAGTGTTCTCTATGGAGATAATGCCATTGCCGGGGTTATAAACATCATTACGAAAAAGGGCAGAAAAAGAAAACCTGAAATAGAATTTGATGCGAGACTTGAGAGTTACAGTGGCAACAGGGAGCATTTTACCATCAGGGGGGCCACGGAACGACTGAGTTATTTTCTCCTGCTGAAACGCAGGGAGACTGACGGCTATCGTGATAACAGCGAATTCGATGCAGACGATGTGAACGCGAACGCTACGGTAAGTATTACGGATAATGTATATCTTGACATTAATGCCGGCTATCACGAAGACCACCAGGGACTCCCCGGCGGACTTACAGAGAGTGAAGTTGATGATGACAGACGACAGACAACCGAGCCCCTGAACGGGGTAGATTATGATCAGTATTTTTATGGAGCAAATCTTGTCTTTTCAACCGGCTGGGGAGAAATTGAAGCAGGCTACTCATTTAACAGCCGGGAGCTTGACGACAAACTGGCCGGAGATTTCGGGGGAGGATCTCTGTTCAGCAGTGATACGAAAAGGGATACTGATACTGATGATATAAAGCTGAAACTGACCGCCAGGCCTCAACTGTTTGGGTATAAAAATATCCTGGTTGCTGGATTCGATTATTCACGATCAGAAGTGGATAATAAGAATGTATTTGACTTCTCCGGCACATCCACGACACTCGCAGAGATTACAAAACGGGAAGCAGGTTTTTATATTGAGAATGAACTATTCCTCAGCGACCGTCTGATCTTCACCGCGGGATACCGGTATACAGAAGCCAAATACAAGGATCGTGTCACAACGGAATTCTCATCAGGAAAAGGGAGTCAAACGTTTAACGAAAACGCGGTAAAGGCCGGACTTGCCTATAATTATGCAGACGGAGCCAAGCTCTTTGCGAGCTACTCCCGGGGCTTCAGGCTTCCAACCACTGACGAGCTTTTTGCCTTCGATGGTGCCATAATCCGCCTGAAAGCAGAAAGGGCTGATACCTACGAGGTTGGAATAGTCCATCCGTTCAGAAAGAACTTCAGGACACGGCTTACGGTGTATCATATGGATGTAAGGGATGAGCTTTTTCTCGATCCTTTCATAGGGTTCTTCGGTGAGAACGCGAATATCGATAAAACAGAACACCAGGGCGCTGAAATCGGATTTAGTGCTGAGGTGCTCGATTTCATATCGTTCTATGGAAATTATACCTACACAGAAGCCGAGTTCAAATCAGATCCCTATAAGGGAAACACGCTTCCCCTCATACCCAGGCATAGCTTTAATCTGGGAGCGGATGTAAGACTAAACGATTCAATCCTGCTGGTGCTGAAAGCCAACTGGATCGGGAAACGATATCTGGAAAATGACGTTGAAAACAATAAAGAGAAGCTTCCCTCGTATCTGACGGCAGATATGAAATGCTCGTATACCTATAAAATGATTACTGCCTATATCGGGGTAAACAATATATTCAATAAAGAATATTCTGAATATGGCGCCTTTGGTGCATCCTCAGGGAATATTAAATTTTATCCTGCTCCTGAAAGGAGCTATTACGGGGGCATCAGAATATCATTGTAACGATGCTGACACTGAGAAGAAACATAGTATTCTCGATATTATTCCATGCCCTGGTTGCTGTAACTGTTGTTATAGCCGGATGGAATATTATTGGCGAGAAAAAGAATTTCATAGTCGTATCGTTTGTGGAAGAATCCCTGCACTCTGAAGCGTCAGGTGACCGTGTTATCCCTGCACGGGGAAAGGATCAGCACAGACAGAAGATGCAAAAGGCGGAAGATTCTTCTCTCTCATCAGAAGCGGACATACAGAAAACCGGTATGAGATCTCCTGGCGGCATGGAGCGGGTTGAACATGCAAAGGATACCAAAAGATCGATATTTAATGCGCAATCGTCAGAGACAACAACAAAAAAACGAATACAGAGGTCAGAGCAGACGGCGCTCTCCGCACGTCCTGTAAGCACGCCATGGTATGGGGAAAATACTGAGGAGGAATCTGATGGTCGCGGCCTGACCGGAACAGGAGAAGAAGATTCGGGATCAGGACATGCGGCTGGTCTTCTGTCATCACCTGTCGAGCACGGAAGCAGCGGCAGTATGGATCATCTGCATGCGATCCAGAAAGCCATTGAAAAAGCAAAGCAGTATCCCTTTGTGGCAAAGAAGAGGGGCATTCAGGGCGCTGTAACAACAGCGTTCACCATAGATCAGGCAGGCAATCCTGAGCAGATCCGCATAATCAGGAGTTCCGGATCAAAGATCCTTGATTCAGCCGCCCAAAAGACCATTCTGGCAGCTGCGCCTTTTCCCCGTGTCAGGGGGGCTATAGAAATCCGAATATCCTACATACTAAAAGAATAAATGTGCTTTGGTTATTCAGCGGTATATAGGGCAGCGGCATAGAGGGGAAAAAGGATTGCAGGTTTTGATCGTTGTTCCGTGGTTAAGCTGGAAAGCCGTTCAGAGAACGGCCCTCCAGCTCTACAGTCTCTAAGCCTTCTGGATATAAATATCCCAGGTCTCTTCTCCCTCTTTCTTAACGGCTTCGAACTTATGACCCTGTTTTTCAGCCCATTTCGGGAGAGAATCTTCTGCTGATGCCGGTGCATCACAGAGCACCTTGAGAATCTGGCCGCTGTCCAGTTTTTCAACAGCTTTCTTGGACAACACCAGAGGATAAGGACATACCCTTCCGAGTACGTCAAGTGTCTGGGTAGGTGTTTGACTGCTCAGTTCACTCATTAGTACAACCTCCTTACAGGTTTTTGACCTTTTTATTATTAAAAGAACAGTACATGTTGTGCTTCTTCCATAGTCTTTTCAATTTCAGCATATGGCACAATCTGGACCTTCATATCAGCGCCCATTTCATCGGCATCGGGTATGGCGTCCTCGGAAATTCCGTATTTTTCCATATCTTCCTTGCACATCATGACGTTGAGGTCAACAAGCAGGCAATTCTTCAGATGGGACTCGGTGCTGGTAATGCCATATAAATCCATCGCCTTCTGGTCTTTATCAAACCCCAGCACGCCTTCACCCATAAAGCATAATGTCGGAGTTACGGTATCGCCATCCTCAAGAAGAATCTCAACAGTCTGATACGCGATCGCGTGGGTAATCGCCAGGCGGGATGTTTCACCTTTATACTGCGGTTTGTGTACGACAAATGAAAGCTTCACATCACCCATCTTATTCACCCCCTATCTGCAGGACTCTGTCCGAGCCATGGATTTTTGCGAGGTACCAGTGCATTGCGTTCCACTGCACGCCTTCAATACCTTCGTCCTTCTTCACTCCCCGCGCCACCGTACAGGCTTCGCAGGTGCAGATCTCAACACCTTTTTCGAGCAGTGCCTTGATGTATTTTTCCCCTGTTGAATAGTCTTTGAGGTGCTTCTGATTTGCTTTTATTGATCCGGTTGCATTCCCTGAAAACCAGATATTCACTTTATGTCCTTTATCAGCTGCTGCCTCAGCCAGCTTCAAAGAAAAATCATATGCCATAGAACCGACAAGTCCCGGAAAACATCCTATTGTTAACTCACCCATGGTGTCACCTCCTAAAACCAAGCTAGTTTATCGAATTCATTGAAAATTACATCCACGAGACCGCCGTAGTCAACGACCTTTACCCGTGAATCCACGTCAGAATCTTTCATGCCCCGGGTCTGGATATCTTCAGAAAGAGCATAAATCTTGGGCGCCTGATCCAGCAGGGCCGAGGCCTTTCCGTCGACCTTGTTTGTGGCGTGGTAGACACCGTTTTGAACAAGAATGATACCCAGATTGTCTTTCTTGAGCCTGTCGAGAGTATCATTCGCAAGCGTGAGGTCACTTACAAATACAGCCATTTTCATAGTTCCCCTCCCATCTAATGGATTTATGAAGAAAGATAAGCGAGTTATTTTTATACCAAGATATCTGTCTCTTTGTCAACA
>JBFGJU010000070.1:0-8790 GCA_041577035.1 Thermodesulfovibrionales bacterium
CGCCGATCGCAACGACTTCGTCAGGATTCACCGTACGGTTGGGCTCTTTTCCAAAATAATCCTGCACGGTTTTCTGTACTTTCGGTGTTCTTGTCTGTCCCCCAACCAGCAAAACTTCATCCACATCTTTTGTGCTGAGGCCTGCGTCCGACAGAGCGTTTTTACACGGTGAAATTGTCTTTTCGACCAGGTCATCGGTAAGCTGCTCAAATTTGGAGCGAGTGATTTTCATCAGAAGGTGTTTCGGCCCTGTTGCGTCCGCTGTAATGAACGGAAGGTTTATCTCTGTCTCTGTGGCGGTGGACAACTCTATTTTTGCCCGTTCTGCACCTTCTTTCAACCGCTGGAGCGCCATCTTGTCATTCTTGAGATCGATACCCTGATCTTTTTTGTATTCATCCACTATCCAGTCTATTATTTTGAGATCAAAGTCATCTCCACCAAGATAGGTATCTCCGTTTGTTGATTTAACTTCTATAACTCCTTCTCCAATCTCGAGCATGGATATATCAAATGTTCCGCCACCGAGGTCATACACTGCGACCTTTTCCTCTTTTTTCTTATCCATGCCGTACGCAAGTGCCGCCGCCGTTGGCTCATTGATAATCCGCAGTACGTTGAGACCGGCGATTTTGCCAGCATCTTTAGCAGCCTGCCTTTGGCTGTCATCATAGTAGGCCGGGACCGTGATGACGGCATCAGTCACTTTTTCCCCTAAATAGTCCTCGGCAGCCTGCTTTAATTTCTGGAGGATCATCGCAGAAACCTCAGGTGGGGAGTATGTCTTTCCCATAATTTCAACGTGCGCGTCTCCGTTCGAAGCCTCTACAATTCTATAAGGAAGCCGTTTATTCGCATGTTCAACCTCGGGAGAATTAAACTTGCGACCCATAAGCCGCTTTATCGAAAATATGGTATTCTCCGGATTGGTAATCGACTGTCTTTTTGCTATCTGTCCTACCAGTCGCTCTCCTTTATCCGTTACTGCGACAACAGAGGGTGTCGTGCGTGTGCCTTCCTGATTGGGTATGACGACCGGTTCTCCAGCCTGTACAACGGCGACAACTGAATTAGTAGTACCGAGATCAATGCCAATTGCTTTTCCCATGATTATTCCTCCTGTATATTTTTATTTATCTTGATTTCAAAGTCGTTGTCCGATTCCGTCCGTGACTCACCCTTACTGTCTTCTCCATTTAGCTGGCCTTTGTCCTGTGAGCCGGGTTTTACGGAGACCGTAACGAGGGAAGGTCTGATTACTTTCTTATTATACAAATATCCCGCCCGTAATTCTTCAACAACCATTTTCTCTTCTATATCGTCTCTTTCTGCTTGCATCATAGCATGATGAAAAGCAGGATCGAACTTCGCTCCCTCTGAGACGATCTTGGTAAGCCCGAATTTTTCCAATGTCCGCAAGAGTTCCTTAAGAGTCATCTCGACGCCCTGTGTGAGGCCAGACGGTGATTCTTCTGATACATGTTTCAGAGCCAACTCAAGGCTGTCAATAGACGGAAGCAATTCGTAAATAATTGACTCATTTCCGTATTTCACCAGCTCGTCCTTGTCCTTATTGGTGCGCTTCCTATAATTTTCGAACTCGGCATAGCATCGGAGATACTTATCTTTTAACTCATCGATCTCTTTAAGCAGCCCATCTCTTTCTGCCTCCTGTAGAGCTGGATCCGCTGTTTTTTGATTGGACATCCGCTCCTCAGGCTGATCGAGCTCTGCAGGGCTATCATCGTGCGTAACATCGTCCCTGCCCAACACGTCTTTTTCCCCGTTCGGTTCAGATGGTTTGAGTTTTCGCGATTTCTTACCTGACATAATACCCTTTCTTTATTTTTCCGAAAGCATATTCGTAATAAATTGTGCTGTCATATCGACAATTGAGATCGTTTTTTCATAGTTCATTCGGGTTGGACCGATAATGCCAATCGCGCCGACAGGTTTATCCCCTTCTTTAAATGTTGATACGATAAGACTGAATTTCTTCATTTCTGCCAACGGATTTTCAGAACCGATAAAAACCTGAGTGCCTGCGGAGGATGAAATAACATCCAATAATCTTACAATCAGTTCCTTGTCTTCAATGGTTTTCAATAATTCACGAATTTTATCTATGTCGCAGAAATCAGGGAGACCAAGAACCCCTGATAAGCCTGAAATAAACACATCGTCAGGAGAAGCGGAAAAAATGTTTTTGCATATCTTCACCGCCTGTGTTATCAGTTTGTCATAGCGCATTTTATCTTTTGCCAGTTCTTTCGCAATTGATTTCCTGATGTCCTCCACATGAGTGCCGGAATACTCCGAATTAATATATTCTGCTATCCTGTTTAGATCCTTCTGGGTAATACCTTCATCGACCGTGACTACCTTATGTTTGATAATACCCTCGTCGGTAATGAGTACGACGGCGAGGCGGTTCTTCCTGAATTTATGTAGTTCAATTCTTGATAATGTTATGATTCGGTCATGCGGTGACATGGTTATCCCGATATAGTTTGACGCTGCGGACAGCATCCTGGACGTTTCATCCGGCAGGGTGTTAATATCTTTTTTCAGCCGGTCCAGTTTTTCATGCAGTTCAATGAACTGTGCCTTGTTTGTCTGATTCTTTTTTCCTTTCAGGGAGTCGACGTAGAATCGGTAGCCGCTGTCAGTCGGTATTCTTCCGGCGGAAGTATGCGGCTGGCGCAGGAATCCCATTTCTTCCAGATCTGCCATGATATTCCGTATCGTCGCAGACGACAAACCAAAAGAGTATTTCTTGGTTATGACACGTGATCCGACGGGGACGGGCGTGTTGATATGACACTGTATAACAGCACAGAGAATCTGCCTGTTTCTTTCATCAAGTATTTCGTTAGCACTCGTCATGGTAGAGTGCTAATAATGTATCAGTTAACGGCGCTAAGTGTCAAGCAACACGGTATTTTCTTCTCTGTGCGGAGAAATGACCTCATGAGCGCTGCCTTACCAGGTGAGCTTCCCGGTCATCAGTTTTTCATAAAATCCGCGAGGAAGAAAAGAGTGCGAGTGCATTTCATTATCATAAAACCGTGTTTCGACTGTGCATGGCCTTTTCATGACACGGGGATCAAGTGTTTCGGAAGCTATCGCAAAGGCCCACCAGTTACCCGGGTACGTTGCTATGGGCGCTGTATAAATGTCAACAACAGGAAATGATTTTCTGAGTGTTTGCTGTGATTCAATGACTATATCCTTGTGCAGCAGAAGAGATTCAGTATGCGTAACAAAAAACCCCTCAGGATTCAGGCACTGTCGAACAGTGTTAAAAAAACCCTCTGTAAAAAGACTCGTAGCAAAGCCGATGGGGTCCGTTGAATCAACGATCACGACATCAATATCACGCGCGGTTTTTTTTACGAACTCTGCTCCATCCATGCAATGAATCTCCACGCGGCTGTCATCCAGACTGCAGGCAACTGATGGAAAAAATGTTCTGGAGACATGAATGACTTCACGGTCAATTTCGACAAAGTATACCTTTTCAACCGTATCGTGCTTGAGAACTTCCCGAACCGTTCCACCGTCACCCCCGCCGATTACGGCAACTTTTTTCGGATTCGGGTGAGCATGCATCGCGACATGGGTAATCATCTCATGATAAAAAAATTCATCTTTTTCGGTTAACTGTACGATGCCGTCGAGAATAAGCATCTTCCCGAGCTGAGGATTTTCTATAACCATGATCTCCTGATATGCGCTTTTTGCCTTATAATGGATTTTATCAATTTCATACGTGTAGGTAATGGGAACAAACGGGGCAATTTCATAGAATCTGATCATACAACCTCCTTCTTATATCAGGATAGTTTTCGGTATTGAAAAGCCGTTAAATTCCGAAGCATATGAGACAGTATATGCGCCGCATGAAAGAATCAGGATCAGGGTTCCTACCTCTGGTTCCGGAAGAATAACATCCTTGTCAATGACATCAAAACTATCGCAGCTGGGACCCGCAATGGTCCATTTTCTGGGCGGCTTTGAACTCTCAACAATATAGCTGTATTTTATACCGCCCAGGCTTTCCATTAACCCGTTGAAGACACCCACGTCAAGGTACAGCCACCGTTCATCTGCCCGCTTGGCTTTTCCAATAACTCTTGAGACAAATACCCCCGCATCTCCAACGATTGCTCTGCCCGGCTCTATAAAAACACGGGTATTTTTTGGAAACCGGTCGTATATGAGGGTATCAATATGCGATTCAATGGTTCCGATATCGACAACATTCTTTGTATACCGGATGGGATATCCTCCCCCGATATTCAAAATTGACAGCTTTATGCCACGCTTTCCGGCACGGGTCCAGAGGGTTTTTGCCTTGTCAAGGGCTGTATTCCAGCTGTAAATGTTTGTACACTGGGAACCGACATGAAATGTTATGCCTTGAGGTTTCAGACCTTTTCGTCTGGCATAGATGAGCAGTTTTTCCGCCTCATCGAGCTCAACGGCAAATTTCTTGCTCAGAGGCCACTCACTTCCTTCATTCGGAACCGAGAGTCTGACATAAATGTTACACTGGCGGACGTATTCGACCAGTTTGTCAATTTCGTCTTTGGAATCGACGGTGAAATGTGATATGCCATAATCACTTGCCAGACCTAAGAAACGGTATGATTTAACCGGATTGCTCGAGATGATATGTTCTTTTGCAGCACCGATTCCGGACAATATGCTCAGTTCGCCTTCAGATGCGATCTCGAAGCCAATGCCAAGACTATTGACAAGTTTCAGGATTTCAATGTCCGGATTGGCTTTGACAGCATAAAATACTCTGGAATTCCTTATTCTTTTACCGATCGCGCGAACTTTCCTTTTTATTTTCGCTGTATCCATTAAAAGATATGGAGGTTCATTATCTTCGGAGGAAATGAATTTCAGCACCTTTTGGATAGTTGATTTCGATGCTATCTCATTGTGCATTTTGTTTATCTGAAAATGGCTCGTATTTTTTCCTTTTGTCTTCATGGTAATCAGTTATTAAAAGGTATTTTATGAGAAAAATGCAATCGGATTATCGCACAGGCAGGATAGAATGATTCATTCGGCGACGGAATATTAGTGCGGCTTTCTCCACTGGAGAAGTTTTTTTGCCGCGCTCCGCACTACTTCAGCAACATTTCTGTTTTTTTCGAGAATAACCAGATCTCTTGTTTTTATGTTCGTCACCAGAGTCACCGATACGCCCGGAGGAGTTTTCGGATTTGTTACCAAACCGAGGAGAATAGCATAATTCTTCATCCATTCCCTGTTTTTTGCAATTCTTCGCAATGCCTCCTCAGGTACCGAACGTGAACGCGCAACCATCTCAACTTCACTCTCAGTGATTTTCTGATTATCAAGAACAGAAAGCATTACTTCCTTGTTGGGATCCTTGACAAGCAGGCCCCTGATTTCCCGCCCGCCTCTCAGGGCCAGCTGGATCCTTTGGGAAACGCTCAGTTTCTGCGTCTTCTGTGCTATGGTTTCCGTGCGTTTTTCCCGTGCCTTTTCTGCCTTTTCAACAGCCTGATCTTCACCTGCTTTTACCAAATCAGAGATTACCGTGGCAGGAAGGTTAAGAACGCCTCCAATATATTTTTTAACGTCCTCGGGCGTACCTTGGTGATTCATCAGAAGCTTCAGTATCTCGGGGCGCTGTGTATTGGCCTGCGCAATTTCATTAAAAATATCCGGACCCTGGGGATCTTCGATTAAGAGCTCGATGACCTCTTGCGAAGCAAGGGAAAAATCTATTCCAATGAATACTTTATCATTTTCCATTACCGTCTCCTCAAACAAACGAAATATTCAATGTTACCCTTCTGGCCACGGACGGGTGATTCGAACGTGTCAACGGTTTTCAGGCCGATCCTTTCAGCTCCTCTGCAGACATCCGAAAGGGCAGAAAAACGCTGTGCCGGATCTCTGATAATGCCGCCTTTTTCAACCATCTCTTTGCCGACCTCGAACTGGGGTTTTACCAGAGACACTATGGTGCCGTCTTCGCGAAGAAATTCCAGAGCTTTTGGCAATACTTTTAGGAGAGAGATGAAGGAGACATCGATCACTATCAGATCAATCTCTTCCGGAATCAATTTCGTATCAACAGTACGAATATTCGTTTTTTCAAACAGGACAATTCGCTGATCCTGTCTGAGTGTCCAGTCAAACTGTCCATATCCCACATCGATTGCGTAAACCCTGTGAGCCCCTTTTTTCAGAACACAGTCTGTAAATCCTCCTGTTGAACATCCTATGTCCATTACTACTTTTTCGCGCGGATCGATGCAGAAGGCTTTCAGCGCGGCATCAAGCTTTAATCCGCCTCTGCTTACAAAAGGAATATCGTTCTCGCGCAACATGATATCTGCATCTGTACGAATTAGGGTTCCCGCTTTCAGAATGCTCTTCCCATCGACTGCAACTTTGCCGGCCATGATCAGGGCTTTGGCCCGTTCACGGGTCTTCAACAGACCTCTGTTCACCATTATCTTGTCCAGCCTTTCTTTCCCTTTAGTATTCATGTGCATGGTAATGTGTTCGCTCCATTCTCTTTCCGGCGCGTCGACAGTCTCAATCATCGGTTTCTTAATCCTGCACTCAGTTTTCAACTGCTGAATAAAGGCTCTCTCATGAACGACAGAGCTGCCAGGTAAATACCTTCCTCGTCAATGCCATATTTTGACCGCAATGTATCAGGATTGCCCTGCTCAACAAAAACATCGGTTATGCCAAGTCTCCTCACCTTCGTATGGTAAATCTCAGACTCATTCAGGATTTCCATTATGGCGCTTCCAAAACCACCCTGAAGGACATTTTCCTCGACAGTAATTATCCTCGGTATCCGAGCTGCAAGCGACAGAAGAAGTTCCCTGTCAAAGGGTTTAACAAACCGGGCGTTAATAACAGAAGCATGAATGCCAATTTTCTCAAGTCGCTGTGACGCCCGAAGTGCTGATACGACCGGGTTACCAAAAGCAATGAAGGCAATATCGGGACCATCCTTCAGGAGTTCACTGGATCCCATCAGGATATCAGAGCAGGGAAGGACTGCTTCAGGGACTCTCCCGCGGGGGTACCGTATTGCCACTGGAACGTTTTGTTTTAGGGCAAATGCGAGCATCTCTTTAAATTCAACCCCGTCTTTCGGAGCCATGACTGTCAGGTTCGGTATATGTCTCAGATATGATATGTCAAAGAGCCCGTTATGGGTGGGTCCATCCTCTCCCACAATTCCTGCACGATCGATAGCAAAAACAACAGGCAGGTTCTGCAGGCAGACATCATGAAGTACTTCATCATACGCCCGCTGCAGAAAGGTAGAATAAATCGCGACGACCGGCCTCAGGCCCCTGGTCGCAAGTCCGGCTGCGAACGTAACAGCATGTGGTTCTGCAATGCCGACGTCATAAAATCGATCAGGAAACCGTTCAGCAAAACATTCAAGGCCGGTTCCTTCCTTCATTGCTGCGGATATCGCGATAATATTACTGTCCTGTGACGCCAGATCCGTCAGGATCTGCCCAAATGCCTCGCTATAGGATACTGCGCCGGTTCTGCACCTTTGTGATCCGGTTTCGAGTTCGAAAGGGCCTACTCCATGAAAAACACAGGGATCCTTTTCTGAAAACTCATATCCCTTACCTTTCTTTGTAATAACATGAACGAGTGTCGGAGCCGTAGACGTTTTAATCCTCTTCAGGGTTTCAATGAGCAGTTCGATATTATGTCCGTCAATCGGACCCACATAATCGAACCCGAGCTCTTCAAAAAGGATGCCCGGCAGCAGGAGACCCTTTAACGATTCTTCGGCTTTCTGTGCAAACTTTGAAAAAGAGCCGCCGACCTTCGGGATTCCTTCGATAAAGGTCTTTGTTTCCTTCTTGAATTTTCTGTAAAAATCACCCGTGAGGATACGGTTCATATACGCTGAAAGGGCACCGACATTTTTTGAAATTGACATCTCATTATCATTCAGGATAACGATAAGGTCTTTCTTGAGTGCGCCGGCGTTATTCAGTCCTTCAAACGCAAGTCCACCTGTCATTGCACCATCACCTATTACGGCAAGTACCTTAAAGGTTTCGTTGTTTTTGTCCCGCCCTTCAATAATGCCAAGAGCAGCGGAAATCGACGTAGAACTGTGTCCGGTACCGAAAGCGTCGTGCTCGCTTTCACTCATTTTTGGAAAACCTGATATGCCCTTTTCTTTTCTGACGGTCGAAAAAACGCTCTTTCTCCCGGTGAGGAGCTTATGGCTGTATGCCTGATGGCCAACATCCCAGATGATCTTGTCAGACGGAGATTTGAAAACATAATGAAGGGCTACCGTTAACTCAACAACGCCCAGGCTTGATGCAAGATGACCGCCCGTAGAAGATATCGTCCTGATTATTGTTTCCCTGAGTTCTTCGGCCAGACATTTCAGCTCCTCCAGGGAAAGTAATTTGATATCAGCCGGTGCATTGATGTTATCGAGTTGCATCAGTTTTTCCTTATCAAAAGATATCGGGCTATTTCCCTGAGGGGATCAGCATCAGATGAAAATGTACTGATTGACGAAATTCCGTCAGTTATGAGCTGTTCGGCAATTTCACGTGATTTTTCCATACCGTATACACGCGGATATGTCATTTTATTTATTCTCTCATCAGAGCCAACAGGCTTGCCCAGATCTTCTGGATTGCCTTCAATATCTAGTATATCATCGATTTTCTGAAAGGCAAGGCCTACGCTTTTTCCATAATGGGTAAGTGCAGTATGCACTTCACG
>JBFGJU010000071.1:0-8785 GCA_041577035.1 Thermodesulfovibrionales bacterium
AAAGCCACTTGATAATACTGATAATGAGAACAGAACCCTCTAAGACTCGTCTTTTCATTTCATGGCATCTCTTCTGTAATGTTATTTCTTGATAGACTTGATACGACCGCCCCGGGGAAGCACGGCAATTCCGGAAGGATCAATATGACAGGTAAAGCGATCCTTATCAGGTTCAATTCCTATCTTTTCTTTTTCACCGATCACATTCAATTTATCAATGATCGCATGCTTAACGCTGCAGCCTTTTTTAAGGATGACACGGTCCATGATCATGCAGTCTTCAACCTGCACATCATCCTCGATTACGACTCCACTTCTTATAACAGAATTGTTTATCCTCGCATTATTGATAAATGCGCCTTCAGCTATGATGCTGTTTCTGATATCAGCACGGATAATCTTCGTGGCAGGCCCTTCATATCCAGACGGGTGGATTGGCCAAGAATGGTTGTCCACATCAAAACGCGGCTCCTTTCCGAGCATATCCATATGAGCATCAAAATAAGCAGCTATATTTCCCACATCTCTCCAGTAGCCATTTTCTTCATATGGTTTTGTGCCGGGAACGTTGTTGCTATGAAAATCATACGCATATACCTTCCCGGTATCAACGAGCGAGGGTATAACATGAGCACCAAAGTCATGCTGTTGTTTTCTTTGCGCCTTAGCCATTGCCTTCAGGATAATATCCCTGTTAAAGATATAATTTCCCATAGATACATATGCCCGGCTTGGATCATTGGGCATCGGTCTGGGTTTTTTTGGTTTTTCCTGAAATCCAACAATTTTGTTTTCCTCGTCCGTAACGATGACCCCAAAGGCGGATGCCAGTTCGATAGGAATTGGTCGCGCGGCGACGGTAACCGCTGCATCCTTCTGCAGATGATAATCCATCATCTGCCGTATATCCATTCGGTATATATGGTCAGCACCGAAGACTATCACCAGTTCAGGACTATGCTGATGGATCAGTGCGGCATTCTGGAAAACCGCGTCTGCTGTTCCCTGAAACCATTCAGGGCCCACCCGCATCTGCGGAGGAACAACAGCAACAAAGTGATTCTTCATAACGGAAGACAACACCCAGTGCTGCCGGACATGCTCTATCAAGGACTGAGATTTGTACTGGACAAGGAGATAAACGGAATAAATATGCGAATTCACAAGATTACTCAGGACAAAATCTACAATTCTGTACCTGCCGCCAAATGGAACAGATGGTTTAGAGCGGAATGCCGTAAGAGGGAAAAGTCTCTCTCCTTTCCCTCCTGCAAGGACAAAAGCTATAACCTTTGGATGTGGCATTATTGCTCCTCGTTTGTTCTGCAGCTATATCTACATATGACAATTTTGCCTGTGTCGTGAGAAAAACGGCACTGATAGGCTACGGTATGTTCATTTTACCTGAAAATATTCCCATATGCAAACTGACTCTCCACTGTGAAAATCAATGCATCTTCTCAAGGATTGCCACTGGGAAGACCGTAAAGATTTCAGAAAGCTGTAAGACTGAGGCATCATTATGACTTACAACAGTCAAAACTTCTTTGGTAAAGATATTTCTGTACTGTTCTCCCGGCTGTCCAAAAGAAACAACGAGAAATGCAGCCTGTTCAAAATCCCTTTTTACTGAAAAAGCCCAGGGATTATCAATAAAACAGGTTACATACCGTGGTGCGATGACCATAATCTTCTTTTTGCCACTCCTCCTCGAAAACGCACAGAGTGCATCACTATATTCGCCTTCGATATCAAGAGAAATATATTCGCCTTTTTCGAACAGCTCGCTGTGCTTTTCCCTGTAATTCAGGGTTTTATATATGATGAATAATTTTATTAGACCATTATCCTTATCCTTCATGAGCCTCTGCGCCAGTTCCAGCGGAGAGAGTTTCTTTTCGAGTGCTTTCAGTTCTTCCAGCATTCTTATTCTTTTATCATAATCAACGGGTCTTCTGTTATCAGGATCGACCAGGTCATATACCCATATTTCATTTCCCTGAAAGAAATCCGGAATTCCCGGCGATGCCATCTTAAGAAGCGTCTGGGATAGTGACTTATACATGCCGTAGCAGGAAACCTTCTTCTGAAAATCCTGAAGCTCCGTTAAGAATTGGTTATTTATGGCGCGGTCAAGAATTCTCCGCAAAAACAGAAGAAGTGCCTCTTCATATAACGTGTTATAATTCGTCCAGCTCGTATTCACCTTTGCTTCACGCAGGGCTTTGATCATATAGTTTTCTATCCTTCTGATAAACTCGTCATATTCACGTTCACCCATGTCATGTATCGGCCATACCCCGATGAGGGTCTGATAGAGCAGATACTCTTCGTTACGGTCCGGAACTGGCTTGCCATCCGTTATAATCTTCTTATTCCTGTTGATGCGGCTCCAGGAAGAAATCTGTTTCTTCCATTCGTCCGGCATCTCTGACAAAACATTGATGCGGGCCCTGACATCCTCGCTTCGCTTGGTATCATGGGTTGATGAAGCAAGCAGCGCATGAGGACACTTTTTTGCTCTTTCAATATTCTGTCCATGGAAGGTTTCGAGCGGAATACCAAATCTGTCAGGAGAGCCCCCCACCTCGTTAAGAGAGCACAAACGGTTATATTGATAAAATGCAGTATCCTCCAGTCCTTTTGCCATGATAGGTCCCGTCACCTGCTGGAATTTCATAACGAAATCAAGCCACCCTTTTCTATCCTCATTATGAAATTCATCAGGAAAATCAAGGAGAAGCACATCTTCCAGAAAATCAAAAATAGATTCATTGATTGAAGGATTCTTTCGCTTCGACCGGTAAACCGCAAGCTCGATATACTGGCGATCTCTGTCTGATACGCTCAAGGAATTTATATACGTTCGGTATACGGGGAAAAATGCCACAACCTCCATAATTACAGCCGTGAGACTATTCAGAGTGAAATCTCTCGTATGCCTGTTCTTTTCTGATATGGTGTCCAAATAGTGGCCGAGCGTGTTTATCTCACTGGACATGGAAGCCTGCATGATCAGCTTCTTGCTCTCGTAAACAATATCATGATAATTATGTTTGAATCGTATGAATCTTGCATAGATATCGTTAAATGCCTTGCTCTTCGCTGATTCGACAAAAATCCCATTCAAACTGTTCAGGAAATCGTATCCGGTTGTGCTAAACACAGGCCAGTCTTCCGGAATTTTCTCACCTTTTGATAGTATTTTTTCGCCCACGATATAAAAAGGCTTGAACAAAGGATCTGAAACAAGCATTTCATTATAGATCCGGCGGATATTCTTTTCAATTTCCTTCCGGTCATCGGGAGAAGTGCCCTCTGCCGTGATTTTTGACAGATGAGCCATTCGTAATTCCACAAAACTCATACTCTGCAATTGCTGAAAGTATTTTGTTGGGTCATAGAGTCCATCCGGATGATCAACCCGCAATCCGGTAACTTTTTCTTCCCTAATAAGTCTCGATATGAACCTGTGCGTTTCCTCAAACACATCTCTTTCTTCCATCCTGATGGACCCGAGATTGTTTATATCAAAAAATCTTCGGTAATTGATTTCTTCCGTTGCCACGCGCCAGAAACAGAGTCGATATACCTGTCTGTTCAGTAATCTGTCCAGAAGATTAAAACTTTTCGGATCACCTTTCCTGCCATTGAACGTTCGAATATTATCATCGATGAATACCCGGATCTCGGCGCTTTCATCATACAGTTTCATGAGATGTGTCTTGATAATCGATTTCTCCTTATTTCTCTTCTTCTTATTCTTTACATCCCTCCTTGTGTACGACGGCAAATGGGCAAGCATCGCGACAATTTTAAGCAACTCTATAAAGGAGGGATTGCTCGCCGAAAGCTTTCTTTCAAGAGTGTTAATTCCGTAATGGAGAATCAATATGTACGTCTCCGGCCTGACAGGAAATCTTTTATCGAAGTAGTCGACAAAAAAAGCTCCATCTTCAAACGTTAATCTTAGCCCCTGATCCTCAAGAACATTTCCATACTGATCTCCGAGAATAGGAATAAGAATTTTGTTTCTCAGTTCTTTTTTCGCAGGCATCCATTCTATATCAAAATAATGAGCGTAGGCGGACGACGGTCCGTTCTCGAGAACATCCATCCACCACTTGTTTTCACTGCTTTCAATACACATATGATTCGGCACGATATCCAGTATGTGCCCCATAGCGTGCGTGCGCAAATCTGCAATGAGATCATTAAATTCTGCTTCAGTCCCTATTTCGGCATTGAAAGCGGAGTGATCAACGATGTCATAACCATGAAGGCTTTCCGGTTTCGCTTTAAAATAAGGAGAGGTATAGATATCAGAAATACCAAGAGCGGCCAGATAAGAGATTATTTTCTTTGCGTCTGAAAATCTGAAATATTTATTGAATTGAAGACGATACGTAGCACGAGGAATTCTCAATGTCTCATATTCTTGTTTCTTCATCAATTAATGAGTCCAGATCTCCCATCGGAAACAATTGCTGAAAAATCGAAATTAAGTAAATCGCAAAGCCCTTTAAAGGCATCCGTCCACTGGGAAGCCCCTTCATTTCCCGGTTGTATTTGCGACAGGAGATCATGATAGTTCTCTTTTGCCATCTTGAAATAAATATTCTGCACATACCATAAATTGATCTCAAGAGGAATGGAAAAAAGCAGCTTCAGAATCTTTTGCATCGTGATGAGCCTGAATGTATCAAACGGGTTTTCCCGTATATCGGTCATGAGCCTCTCAATCCTCTGCCTGGCAATAAACTCAAGCTCCACGGAATGTAATGGTATATTCCATGTCTTGGCCTCATTCACAATACTCTCCACTTTCGGGATGTCCAGATAGTTTTCCCTGAAAGCCCCCTGAATATCAGAATTCAGTATGAATTCTGCAGCAATAAAAAATGCACGTGGCACGGGCATGCAGGTTTCACGAATAAAGTTCATCAGGATAATATTATGTTCATACATATTGCGATACGTAGTCTGGAACTCCTCCACTACAGAGCCGATATTCATATTCAGAATTCTGCGCTGTTCATCTCTGAAAAGATCCCTGAGCGAATAATTATGTGTCTCGAAATGAGCATCAATCGAACGTACGATATCCGAGAAATTACCACCTTCAAAAGATGATATCATTTCATCCTTCATTGCCTGATAATCCTCATTCCTGAAGAATGCGTGGACCCCACCGTTCAGATCATGACCGCCGAGATGAAGTACGGCAAAGCTGAGCTCTTCTGACCGCCAGGTAATGTTCGATGAAACCGTAATTTTTCCAACTGCCATGCTCTTTTCACCAGCCTGGATTTTTTGATAGTTCTCCTTCTTTACGTCATAACAATATATCTTCGCGGAGTCAGCATAGTCCTCAAAAAGCGAACTGACAGCAAAGTGAGCGGCGACCCCTTTAAAGTCCACTTTCGATGGCTTTACATATGTTTGATAAATCTCAGCTCCGTTTCTATGGTGCTCCAGATTACTCCTGCTCCCCGATAGTTTTTCCAGGAATTCCTTTTCAAGGTCAGTATCATTCGAAATATCTTCATACAATTGCAGAGCTCGTCCGGCATACTGCATAACCTGTATCGTTTCGATTCCTGACAGATCATCAAAAAACCATCCACAACTCGTATACATCAACATCGCGTGTCTTTGGATTTCAAGGAGCCTTAAGATGGTTACCACATCGTTGTTGTCAATAGCGTCTTTCGAAAACTTTTTGATATATTTCATGACATTGTCTCGTGATCTGTCCAGAATTACGTCAATGTATTCATCGCGTGCAGACCATGGATCATTCAGGTAGTCCTTTATCTGGTTTTCATAGCGAACGGACAACTGATCTCTTAACCAATCCAGAGCATCACGTAAAGGAGCTCTCCACTCCTGGTTCCATTCCGGATTACCTCCGGTACTACATCCACAGTCACTCTTCCAGCGTTCAATTCCATGGACACAGCTCCAGGAGGAACGCTCAATTATCTGCACCTCATACGTCGGCGGAAAACGCTCAAGATACTCGCCGTAATTCGTGAGAATTGCCATTCCAGTACTCTCGATATAATCAAGGCTATAGGCGAGGGCCATGTCTCCGAATCTGTGGTGATGGCCATATGTCTCTCCATCTGTTGCGATGTTCATAATCTGAGGCCAATTCCTCGTATCTGAAAATCCGGTTTTGAGACGATCAGCAAAAGCCTCTCCGCTCGCAAGCAGTTTTTCAAAAGCAACGGCCTGTGATATCGGGCCATCATAAAAGAATATCGCAATGTCCCGGCCTGAAGGCAATCTGCAGAGATATGCCATGGTTGGATCAACTCGTGCGTCACTGACATCTTTCCATTTGCCGGTACCGAGTTTTCTTACTCTATATGCCTGATGCGGTGCCAGTATGGTAAACCGTACACCATGCTCTGCAAGAATCTCCAGGCTCTCAATATCCACGGCCGTTTCGGAAAGCCACATGCCTTCCGGAAAGCGCTGAAACCTTTTCTCAAAATCCTTTATTCCCCAGACAACCTGCGTCTGCTTGTCCCGTTTATTGGATAGAGGCATGATGAGATGATTATAAATTTGTGCCATTGCATTACCGTGTCCGGACCGCTGTTCAACGCTTTTTTTGTCAGCATCGAGCACTGCTGTATATATGTCAGGAGCATATATCTCGAGCCACGACAACAAGGTAGGGCCGAAATCAAAACTTATTCTGGAGTAATTACTAACAATATCAATGATTCTTTTTTCATCATTCAGAATTCTTGAAGCAGCATTGGGCGCATAACACTCCGCTGTTATCCGCTCGTTCCAGTCATGATAGGGAAAAGCAGAATCCTGTATTTCGATTCCTTCAAGCCAGGGATTTTCACGGGGCGGCTGGTAAAAATGGCCATGTATGCAGAGATAGCGCGACATTACAAACTCCCTTCGGATACATACAATGCAAAATTCAACCCATGCATCCTGATCTCATCATGAGGCATTACATCGTCCGGCAGGACAGATCCCGGGCCGCTCCAGCTATGGTCAGAAGAATCAATTCTTTTTCGAAATGTGCCTTTTGCTTTATCAATGCGCAGTGACACCTCAAAAGGGCTAAAATTCATAAGAGAAAGCGAATTGCCGGTCCTATGAGACCTCAGCAGACAGATAACCGAACCATTATCCGGACTAAATACCGCTGTATCTTTCTTCTCGGAATGACGGAGTGAGGGAATTTCTTTTCTCAGAGCTATCAACCGCCGGTAAAAGTCGAGGAGGATATTATGCTGTCCTTCTGCGCGTTTTTTCCAGTCTATTTTCGATTTCAGAAATGTCTCAATATTCTGGGGATCCGGCGGATCATCCTGCCATGAAAAATGCTGAAATTCTCTCTTCCTTCCTTCACGCACAGCCTGTATCAGATCCTGATCATCATGATCAACAAAATAAATAAAAGGGGCTTTCTCACCGTACTCTTCACCCATAAAAAGTAAGGGGATAAAGGGTGAACAGATAACAGCACCGGCCGCCAGTTTGAGTGCCTCAAATGAGACCAGCATTGAAAGCCTATCCCCCTGCATTCTGTTTCCGACCTGATCATGGTTCTGCGCAGATACAATAAACTGATCGAACGGCCTGTTTTTTGATGAACTGCCGTGATATCGTTTTCTGTATTCCGAATACGTCCATGAATAGACAAATCCTTCTTTCATAGCTTTCAAAAGATGCTCTAGAGTTCCAAAGTCCGCATAGTAACCAATTTTTTCTCCGGTGAGCAATGTGTGCAGTGCATGATGAAAATCATCGTTCCACTGGGCCCCCAGTCCAAAGCCTCCCTGCTCTGCCGGCGCAATTACTCTCACATCATTGAGATCACTTTCAGCAATAAGATAGAACGGCCTGTCATGATGCTTTGTGACGACGTTTATCTTTTCAGCAAGTTCCTGCAGAAATGGTTTGGCACTCATGTCTGTAATGCCGTGTATCGCATCCAGCCTGAGGGCATCTATATGATAATAATAATACCAATGATAAGCATTTTCGAAAAAAAAGTTTCTTACGTCATCATTATATGCATCGTCAAAATTGATTGCATCTCCCCAGGGTGTCTTATATTTATCAGTGAAATACGGGCCAAACTCACCAAGATAATTTCCTTCAGGGCCAAGATGATTGTAAACGACATCGAGAACAACAGCAATTCCGTGCGTGTGGCATGCATTAACAAGACGTTTGAGACCTTCCGGACCTCCATATGATTTCTGGACGGCAAAAGGGTATGTTCCATCATATCCCCAGTTCCTCTCACCGGGGAATTGCGCCACAGGCATCAGTTCAATAGCATTGAATCCGGTCTCGCTTAATTCTGCCACGCGGGGTATTATCGAGTCGAACGTTCCCTCAGTCGTGAAAGTGCCTACATGAATTTCATAGAGTATCATCTCTGCGAGGGGAATGCCATGCCAGTCGATATCATCCCACGCAAACAGATCGTGATCAATCACCTGAGAAGGACCATGAACACCTTCGGGCTGAAAATGGGAAGCAGGATCCGGCCTGTCGATGGTATTTTCTATCTTGTAATAATAACGCATTCCCGGAGACTGGTTATCGATAACCGTTTTCCAATAACCATTCTTATCTTTTTTCATCGGTGCAACCGTATCAACAGGACCGAGGAGATGCACGGCCATTCGTTTTTTAAACGGCGCCCAAACCACAAATTCGCTCTTTCCGTCTCCTAAGTACGTGGCTCCTAAACGCATATATCATTTCCTTCTGCGATGCAAGACGATGCTCCCCC
>JBFGJU010000072.1:0-8584 GCA_041577035.1 Thermodesulfovibrionales bacterium
GGGCTACGGGACCATGTACTGACAGCACATCTAAAAAAAGAGAGGGGGGAATGGCGAGGACAGCAAACGTTTGTAATTTTCCATAATCTTTCCCCTGGATAGTAAAGGAAGAAAAGTTCATGTTAAATCCATACGGAAATATTTTTGTCTTTTTTGCCGTAGGATTCGGTGTTGTATTTGCAACCATGGTGGTGGTGAAAATAATCGCTCCCCACAGACCGAATCCTGAAAAACTCACGAGTTATGAATGCGGTGAAAAACCCATTGGCCCGGGCTGGATTAATTTTAACGCCCGGTTTTATCTTATAGCTATTCTTTTTATCATATTTGACGTTGAACTGATCCTTGTTTTTCCGGTAATCGTAAATTTCAGGGACTATCTTCTCGCAGGCAATGGTCTTCTTGCCTTTATCGAAATCTTTCTGTTTATTGTTATTTTGTTTCTCGGGCTGATATTTGCCTGGGAGCATAAATATTTGGAATGGTTATGGGCAATCCGCAAACGGTTACGAGTCGATACTGGTGTTGTGCGCATCAAGGATGTTATCGAAGGAAAATCAGGAGTAGAAGACGAATAATGATTGAAAAATTAAATATCGTAAATAGACTTCCTGAAGATCCGATTTTAACTACAGTGGACAGGGCTCTCAATCTGGTAAGAGCAAATTCACTCTGGTATCTCTTGATGGGTCTGGCGTGCTGTTCAATCGAGCTCATGCAAACCGGGGGGCCGCGATCGGACATTGATCGTTTCGGATCACTTTTCAGGGCAACACCAAGGCAGTCAGACCTGTTGATCGTGGCCGGAACAATTACGTTAAAAATGGCTTCGAGGCTGAAGCTTCTCTATGAACAGATGGCAGAACCAAAGTATGTCATTGCAATGGGAAGCTGTGCAAACTGCGGAGGCCTTTTTGATCTCAGCTACTCTGTTTTGCGGGGTGTTGACAAGATTATACCCGTTGATGTTTATATCCCGGGATGTCCTCCACGTCCTGAAGCTTTGACAGAGGGTCTCATTAAAATTCAGGAAAAAATAAAAAAAGAGAAATATTTTACGAAGTGAGCAGAGGCTTTTTATGGAAAAGCATGAATTGATGGAAAAAGTAAAAGTAAAGTGTCAGGATTCCATTGTCAGGGTAGAGGAAATGCCAAACGACGATGTCCTTATTGAAATCAGGAAGGAGGAGATCCTTTTTGTTATGGACATTCTTAAGAATGACCCTGAGCTGAAATTTTCTATCTCGAATCATCTCGGTGTCGACAATGAAGACAACTATGCTGTTATCTACAATCTCTACTCGTATCCTTTTAAACATAAAATAACAGTCAAGGCCTGTTTAGACCATGAGCATCCAGAAATTGATTCAGTCGAGTCCATATTTAAAGGCATGAACTGGTTTGAAAGGGAAACCTATGACCTTCTCGGAATAACATTTATCGGTCACAGCAATTTGAAAAGATTGTTGCTCCCACCAGACTGGGAAGGGCATCCGCTGAGAAAAGATTATATTCACCCTGATTTCTATGATCAGATAGACAACAGAAGGCCGGATCTGTGTGATTGAACGATATGAAACATGAGGAAAGGTTATGGCTGAATTAGTATCACAGGAAATGTTTTTAAACATGGGGCCTCATCACCCCAGTACGCACGGCGTGTTACGCCTTATTGTGCAAACAGATGGGGAGATTATGAGGAGGGCAATCCCTGATATAGGATACCTCCACCGTGGTATTGAAAAGATCGCAGAAAGGGTACCCTATCAGGGCTTCATGCCCTATACTGATCGTATTGATTATGTGAGTGCCTTCAGCGGCAATCTGGGGTATGCTTTAACAGTTGAGCGGCTGGCTGGTATCGAGGTGCCGGAAAAAGCCGAATATCTGCGGGTGATCGCTGCAGAATTAGCGAGACTGGGGAGTCATTTTATCGGCGTTGGTGCTGTTCTCCTGGATCTTGGAGCTGTAACGCCTTTTGTTCATGCTCTCAGAGAGCGTGAGACCTACAATGATCTTATGGAGATGCTGTGTGGCGCCCGATTGACACATAATTATGCCCGAATCGGTGGCGTATCCCATGATGTACCAGAGGGCTTTAAAGAAAAAACGCTCAGATTTATTGACCATCTTGAACATGAGTTTATCGATGAATTTAACAATTTGATATCCTTCAATTCCATACTTGTTAAACGATTTGCCAATGTGGGCGTGGTTTCGGCTGAAATGGCAATTGAATATACACTGGTCGGCCCAAACTTAAGAGGTTCAGGCGTACCGTTTGATCTCAGAAGGGATGACCCTTACTCGATATATGACCGATTCGATTTTGAGATCCCTGTGGGGAAAGGTAAATTCGGTACGGTTGGTGACTGCTATGACAGATACTGGGTGAGAATTCAGGAGATCCGGGAATCCTGCAGGATAATTCGACAGGCTTTACAGCAAATGCCAGAAAAAGGAGCGATAAGAACAAAAATTCCGAAGGTATTCAAACCACCAAAGGGAGAAATGTATGTGAGAACCGAATGTCCACGAGGTGAGATGGGTTTTTATCTTATCAGCGACGGAGGGAAAAATCCTTATCGATTAAAGATCAGGACAGGGTCCTTTTCAGCAATGTCGATCCTCGAAGAATTGAGTCAGGGTGTCATGGTGGCAGACCTGGTAGCCATAATAGGAAGTTTCGATATCGTGGCCCCTGAGATAGACCGGTGATGTATGCATAATGTAGCCAGTATTATACAGAGCACTCTGAAAAATCTGTTTGGTTCATCACCATCTCTTGACCTGCTCTACGCATGTTTGGGATACCTCGTGCCATGCCTTGCTGTAGTAACGGTTATCAGTATGATCGGTGGTATTTTAACATTGATGGAACGGAAAGTCGCCGGTGCTATTCAGAACCGCCTTGGTCCAAACAGGGTCGGTCCCTCTGGCAGTCTTCAATGGATAGCTGATGCGATTAAACTGCACCTCAAGGAGGATATTATACCCGCGTTGGCAGATAAGAACCTGTTCCGCCTTGCTCCCTATATTGTTTTTGTGGGAACGGTACTTACAGGCATGGTCATTCCTTTCGGAGGATCATTTATTGTGGTGGATTTAAATGTAGGCCTGATCTTTATTATCGTTGCGGTTTCGCTCATTGTCATCGGCCTTTTGATGTCCGGCTGGGCTTCCAACAATAAATGGGCGTTACTTGGCGGCATCAGGTCGGCCGCACAGATCGTCAGTTACGAAATCCCTAGTGCCCTAGCATTGCTGACCGTTATCCTGATAACGGGATCCTTCTCCATGCAAACAATTGTGGCTGAGCAGGGTTTATTTCCGTGGCAGTGGTTTATATTCTACAATCCATTTACATTCATCGCTTTTTTTATATTCAGTATCGCAAGTCTGGCAGAGCTGAACAGAGTGCCGTTTGATTTTCCAGAGGCTGAATCAGAACTGGTTTCCGGTTATAATGTTGAGTATTCAGGCATGCGCTTTGGTTTCTTCTTTGCCGCAGAGTTTGGAAATATCTTTGTTACCGCCTCGATCGCAACAGCTGTATTTCTTGGAGGAGGTAATATCGGTCTTGATCCTTATGATAGCGGCATAGGATACCAGCTATTAATGGTGCTTGTATTTTTCGCCAAGGTCATCCCTTTATGTTTTGTCTCCCTCTGGGTTCGATGGACGTTGCCCCGTCTGAGAATTGACCAGATGATGTCAATGTGCTGGAAATACCTTATCCCGATATCGTTCGTCTGCCTTATCTCTACAGCTCTATGGATGCTGGTATTTAACGGTAACGGTATTTTCTGGAGGATGTCCGGATCGTGAACCCTGCTGTTCAATATTTTAAGAATATCTGGGACGCTCTTTACACGGTATCACTGGGGATGATAATTACCCTTAAATACTGGCTAAAAGAACCGCCAATAACCATTGAATATCCTGACAGGCTTAAGAAAGGACCGCTTTTACTAAGTGGTAATTCATTGGAAGAGATTGTTTCGGACCGTTTCAGGGGGTTTCTTGCGGTTGATTTTTCAACATGTATTGGATGTCTTCAATGCATGTTGACCTGTCCCATAGATATTATCGCGATTCAGACTGAAAAAAAGGATGACGTAAGATTTATAACCCGGTTCGATATAAATCAGTCAAAGTGCATGTATTGCGGGCTGTGTGTTGAGGTGTGTCCGACAAATGCCATTGTCCATTCAAAACGGTTTGAAGGAGCGTGCTATGACATCAGAGAGCTTTGCATCAGACATGTAGAGACGCCAGCACCTGTAGCGAAACGACCATCGAAAGGAGAGGCCGAAAGCACATAGGAGATGGAGAGGATCATTATGAATGTTGAGTTAAAGGAAATTGTATTTTTATGTGTAGCGATCATGACCATTCTGCCCTGTTTTATCGTGGCTTTTTCGCGTAATATTCTCCATTCTGCTTTTGCCCTCTTTTTTACATTTCTCGGGACCTCCGGTCTTTACTTTTTTCTGGACGCGGACTTCCTGGCTGTTGTTCAGGTCATCATTTATATTGGTGGTGTTCTTGTTCTGCTGCTCTTTGCCATATTACTCACCAGAAACATTGAGGATATCAAAACAACCAATAGCCTGTCACTGAGGCGGGCGGCATTTGCAGGCACAGTCTCGATACTACTGTTTGTAACACTGTTGTATGCATATATCTCAAATAAATGGGTTTTCCCCTTCAGGGAAAACCCTGATTATCCTTACTTTACGATAAAAGAACTGGGAGACCTCCTTTTAACCAAATATTTGCTCCCGTTCGAAGTTGTATCGATCCTGTTATTAGCCGTATTAATTGGGAGTCTGGTCATTGCAAACAGGTCTGTTCGGTAATATGAAAGGCATCAATGGATATTATTAATATTAACAGTTATATGATCATCAGTCTGCTGCTCTTTCTATCCGGATTATTCACCACCATAGCACGAAGAAATATCATCGGTATAATCTTGGGGATAGAGCTTATCCTGAATTCAGCTGCCCTCAATTTTGCGGCATTCAGCAAGTTTTCTGCGAGCAATCTCGAAGGACAGCTCTTTTCAATCTTTATAATAGTCATCGCTGCTGCCGAGGCTGCAATCGCCCTTGCATTGTTGCTTTCCATATTTATGAGACACGGCGACATAAATGCTGATAAGTTAGACAGGCTAAGGGGCTGATTATGAGAGGTTTTATTGAACAGTACGGTTTTCTCATCGTTCTTTTCCCCGTGCTGGGTGCATTCATAAACGGACTCTTTGGCAGACACATCCAGAAAAAGTATGGCGAAAGGCTGATCGGTTATATAGCGTGTACAAGCGTTTTTCTCTCTTTTATGACGGCGGCGATTGCCTTCTTTGCGATTGCAGGGGGTCGCAATACCGCAGTAATCATAAGCCATGTATACAACTGGCTCAACATCGGTTACGTGAAAGCAGATATTGCCTTTCTGTTTGACCCGTTGAGTGCCGTAATGATACTGATAGTTACCGGTATTGGCTTCCTGATTCATATATATTCCATCGGGTATATGAAGGGAGATCCCGGATACTACCGTTTTTTTGCCTATCTCAACCTGTTTATCTTCTCAATGCTCACTCTTGTGCTGGCTGAAAATATGCTCTTACTGTTTATCGGATGGGAAGGAGTTGGTCTCTGCTCCTATCTGCTTATCGGTTTCTGGTACAGCAAAAAAGAAAACGCCATCGCAGGAAACAAGGCGTTTATCGTCAACAGGGTTGGAGACTTGGGATTTCTCCTTGGCATTTTGACTTTATTTTGGTCACTGTATAATCAAATAGCCGCAAACGGCAGATTGGCAGAGTTTGCGAACGGGACTCTTTCTCTTTTGAGCTTCCCGTTTCTTGCCGAGAATGTTCATCTCTTGCAGGGTGTGAACTTTTTCGGAATTCCGGAGTATACAGGAATAAGTGTGATCACGGCAATCTGCCTCTTTCTGTTTTTGGGTGCTACAGGAAAATCCGCACAGATTCCTCTCCACGTGTGGCTGCCGGACGCAATGGCCGGCCCCACGCCGGTGAGTGCCCTGATTCATGCCGCCACGATGGTGACAGCAGGTATTTACATGATTGGCCGTCTGCATTTTCTCTTTTCAATGAGCAGTGCCGCTTTAGGTATCATTGCAGCAGTGGGTGCATTGACTGCTCTGATTGCCGCATCCATTGCATGCACTCAAAATGATATAAAAAGGGTTCTCGCCTATTCAACCATAAGTCAGCTCGGATATATGTTTATGGGCATGGGCGTTGCAGCGTATTCTGCCGGAATATTTCATCTCATGACACATGCCTTTTTTAAGGCGTGTCTGTTTTTAGGTGCCGGGAGTGTTCTTATAGCACTGCGTCACGAAAACGACATGCGATGGATGGGCGGATTAAAGAGATACATGCCCAGGACATTTTTAACATTTTTGATAGCCACACTCGCAATCTCAGGCATTCCTCCTTTTTCCGGGTTTTTCAGCAAAGATGAAATATTATGGGAGGCCTGGAGCAGTGATCACGGACATCCTGTCCTGTGGTTTATGGGCTTCATTACTGCCGGGATGACCGCTTTTTACATGACAAGGCTTCTCATGATGACATTCTTTGGAGAAAACAGACTTGATCAACGGCCTCACGATACGGGAGGGGGACATGGTGATCAGCATTACAGTTCTCATGATATCAAAGAATCACCTGCTTCAATGACGGTTCCCCTCGTGATTTTAGCTTTTTTCGCAATTATTGCGGGGTTCATAGGAGTCCCCGAAGCACTCGGTGGCAGCAACCGGTTCAGTCATTTTCTCGGCTCTGTTTTCAGTTCGCACGTGGAAGTCCAGCATCATGATCCTCTCGAATATATATTAATGGCGGCATCAGTATTTATTGTTTTATTTGGAATTGCCGCAGGCGTTTTGTTCTATAGTGTCAAACCCGGACTCCCTGCGAGAGTGGTATCAAGGATTAAGCGCACATATGATGTTGTGCACAATAAATATTATGTAGACGAAATATATGACTTTGTTTTTGTTTCAGGAACGAAAGTCATCACGATCCTGCTCGCTGTGTTTGATCAATACATAATTGACGGTATCGTTAACCTCACCGGGATTCTCCTGAGATGCAAGTCGAGGATCAGTGGCTGGTTCGATCTGAGGTTTGTCGATGGTGCAGTAAATCTCATTGCGGACACGACCCTTTCGACGGGATCGGGCATGAGAAGAATTCAGACAGGAAGAATTCAGGCCTATATCATGTTTTTTTTCTTTGTAGTCCTGGTATTTGTGTCATATAAGATAATTTTTTAATAGGGGGTTTTTCATATGGGTGAATTTATACAGAATCATATATTAACGCTAATCACGTTTATTCCCTTAATCGGGGGAGTTTTTATATTGTTTCTTCCAAAAGATAGGCATAACGTAATCAGGTGGAGTTCACTGGTTATTACGGTCATTCCTTTTCTTCTTTCTCTGATTCTTTTTGCCAGTTTCGACAGGTCTGTCTACGGTTTCACCCATTCCAGTGGCATTCAGTTTATTGAGGAATATACCTGGATACGTGCCTATAATATTCATTACTTCGTGGGGATTGATGGCATCAGTATGCCAATGATTCTCCTGACCGCTCTGATCTGTCCTCTTTGTATTCTGGCATCCTGGGGAATACATAAAGGTGTCAAGGGGTACTTCTTTTTATTTCTTTTGCTTGAGACCGGAATGATGGGAGTTTTTGTCGCCCTTGATTTCTTTCTCTTCTTTGTCTTCTGGGAAATAATGCTGCTGCCGATGTATTTTCTTATTGGTATATGGGGAGGTCCGAGAAAAGAGTACGCAGCGATAAAATTCTTTCTCTATACTCTCGTAGGTTCCGTGATGATGCTTCTTGTAATGATCTATTTCTATTTAACGTCAGATCCTCATACATTTGATATGACAAAACTCGCAGAGATAAATTCGGCATTCGACTATAGAACGATATTGTGGTTTGCCCTCTTTATCAATTTTGCCATTAAAATTCCTGTTTTCCCTTTTCATACATGGCTACCTGACGCGCACGTTGAAGCGCCGACCGCAATCAGTGTGATCCTTGCAGGGGTTTTGCTGAAGATGGGTGCGTATGGGATCCTGAGAATAAATTACGCTGTTTTGCCGGATGTTTCCTATAGTATGTCCCTGTTCATGGCTGTCTTTGGAATGATAAATATTATCTATGGGGCTCTTACCGCAATGGCACAGAAAGATCTGAAAAAACTTGTTGCTTATTCAAGCATTAGCCATATGGGCTTTGTGTTGTTAGGAATAGCAAGTTTCACAAATGAAGGAATAAACGGCGCTATCCTCCAGATGTTCAATCATGGAGTTATTACGGCTATGCTCTTCCTCCTCGTTGGCGTTATCTATGACAGGGCGCACCACCGGGAAATAGATGGTTTCGGCGGTATTGCCTCAATCGTTCCAAACTATGCGTTTGTCTCTTTCCTTGCCTTCTTTGGCGCTCTCGGATTACCCGGGTTAAACAGTTTCATCAGTGAAGTCCTGGTATTCATTGGTGCCTTTAAGAAATACCGTGTCA
>JBFGJU010000073.1:0-8551 GCA_041577035.1 Thermodesulfovibrionales bacterium
ATCTTTTTTGGGACAGAAACTGATCCCTGCGAGCAGATTGCTCCAGTCTGGCCAGTTTCGCTTCCAGTATCCTCTGTTCCCGGGGACGCAATTCTGTTGGGATATATTCAGAGGCATAGATATTATGCTTGACCCACCAGGCTGTAAGCACGACAATAACGAATACGACAACAGCGATGATTTTCAGAATCCGCGACCATCCAAAACGAACCTTTTTATCTTCGAGCGGAGGCCTGTTGGGAATAGTGTCATCCATATGATAAATCCCGTCTGTTGCCAATGTCTTTTCTGATTATCATCGATAGCACATTACATACGATTGATGCACGAATCCGGCAAAACCTTTTATTATTCGACTGAAGCAATGATAATCTTATCCTGCACAAACTTCTGATATTCACGCGATAAAAATTCCATGCCTATCACCAGCGTTTCAACTCCGTCAGTGAAGCAGCGGGCATGTCGTTTCACTACCCCCTGGAAGAAAGACGGCTCACCGCCGACTATCAGCGTCAGCTTGGCTTCAGTCCCGATTTCGGGGGCAGGACGTGTTGGAAACAGTACACCGTGTTGCGAAATATTAATCGTTTTAATTTCATAAACTTTACTATTATATTCCAGAATAGCGCGAAGCGACCGATCGTACCTGGGGCTTTGTCTCTTTCCTGGAGGTTCCTGCTGATGGGATTTCTTCATTCGCCTCTATCACTCTCTTTCATTATACCGCAATTCAAAGAGAGATCCAATGACAGATGACCAATAAATGTTACAAAGCCCCCTGCTCTTGCTGTTCTGAACGAGACGAGTGAAAAAACCTTATTGGGCAGTATGAGAATCGCTCTCCTGTTTCTCAGGAGTATCCAAAGAAACGGAGGGGTCTTCAATCATATGTTTCTCAAGCTGTTTGATCTTTCTTTTTTGATCCCGCACGGCGAAACTCTTTCTGAGAATAGAGGGCATTGACATGAGGACACCGGTTATCAGTCCTGCCGCGAAAACGGTTGACAGTATAACGACCAGGGAACCATCCATCTGCCAGGAAAAAAAGGAGATCGTTATATAGACCGGATTCTGCACCGCAAGAAGAACGAGCAGAATCGTAATGATCAACGCCAGAAATAGAAAAAAATACATAGAAGCCCCTTTTCGTTTATTAATAATTATATCATGTGCGTTTGATTTTCATAACGCACGGTACTATCAAATGAAATCTAACATATTTTCTGGATTTTTGAAAGGAAGAAGTCTTAATCACGAAGCACTTAATAAATGAATGAAGCGGGGTCTTTCAGTTTGTGGCATCGCACACAGAGGTCTTTTGCCTCTTTTTTGCCAACTGACCATACATGAGCCCTGTGGCAGTCCAGACAGGTTAGATCCGCCTTTAGCATATGAATCTCGTGCTGTCCAACGCGAGATTCATTCCCGTGGCATGATTTCAGGCAATCTTGAGCTGAGGGTTTTATTTCGCCGTGCGGGTGATGACAATCAAAGCATTTCAGCCCGGACATAATTCCTTTGAGCGGTAGATCCTGATGACAGCTGAGACACCGCTTGTTGGTCACCAATTTTGGTACCTTGTCCCCATAGCTGTGACAGTTGAGGCAGGAGAGCCCCTCCATCCCCATCCCGTGTATCATTTTATCGTCATGGCACTCTGAACATGCCTGTTCATTGGGAGCAAAGGTATGCAGGTTTCCCATATGACAGGTACTGCACGCGATATTCTGCATAAATACGTGCTGCGCGTGGCCATAGGATTTACTCAACGTAATAGAGCCCTGGGCGACGTCTGAAAGATGGCACGTCCTGCATGAATTCCACGGTTTGATTCTGCCATGCTCCTGATTGATCGTGTCTGTTCCTTTCACCACAAAACTTATGAGGAGTTTATTTTCTTCAAGAATACTGAGAGCATGACAGACCTGGCATTGGAGATCCCGATGTTTACTCTGTTGCCATGTTTGGAAGGCATCCTGCATGAGATGACAGGAAGCACAGTATCCCGGGTCTTCACGTGTGTGTTTATAATATCGGAACCCAACGATGCCACCAATAACCGTAATAAGCAGCAGCAGAATTACAATTGCCTTTTGATTTTCTTCAAGGAATTTCAGGCAGAACGAAGATATCTTTTCTTTAAACATACCTCAGAAGTTTGGCCTTTGCTTCTGCAACAACGGTGCCGCCCTGCTTCCTGATCCGGGCAGCTGCTTCAATAAGCCTGTTACCTATTTTTTGCATCTCTGCTTCGATAAGGGCCCGTTCACCGATATACAGGGGGTTTTGAAGCCGGACGGTAAGCTCTACCGTTACCGCCTCCATTCCCTGTGAAAGTACGGCCTTCATCATCGCCTCGTCCAGTACGCAAGAAATTATACCACCATGGACAAGATCTTTGAAACCCTGACACTTTTTCCGGGGTATAAATTCCGCAGAGGTTTTTCCGTCCTGACTATGGAAGGCCAGCTGTAATCCGTGTGAATTCTTGCTGCCGCAGACAAAGCAATGGCCATCGTCTTCCAGCGACAGCTTTTTCATTTACTGCTGAGGAAACTAAAGAATTTGTATAAAAAAAAGGAGAATATAAATCCCATAAATGCACCAAACGCCGCCAAGAGCCCAAGAACAATAAGGAATGCTATTGTTACCACAATACTTGTGGAAGAAACATCGACCGACAACAACGACTTTAGATCATTCGCTATTGCGTCACGCCATGTTCCCTGAAAGGCATCCGCATAGAACGTATCCATCAAAAGGGCTATCGAAAGGCTCATGAGGCCGCCGATAAGCGCACCGGCAATAAGATATCTTTTGGCCTTTCGGGAAGATTCCATGAAGGAACTACTTGTTCATCATATCAAGGAAGTCCTGATTACTCTTGGTGCCCGTGATCTTACCAAGAAGAAATTCCATGCTTTCGACCGTACTGAGGGGGTTTAAGACTTTTCTGAGAATCCACATTCTGGACAGAACCTCTTTCGCGACGAGCAATTCTTCTTTACGGGTGCCGGAGCTGTTTATATCGATTGTAGGGAATATCCTCTTGTCAACAAGCTTTCTGTCAAGATGGAGTTCCATGTTACCGGTTCCTTTAAATTCCTCAAAAATAACATCATCCATTCTGCTGCCGGTATCAACAAGCGCCGTTGCTATAATCGTGAGACTCCCCCCTGTCTCGATATTGCGGGCAGCGCCAAAAAACCGCTTCGGTTTCTGGAGGGCATTGGAATCAAGTCCTCCCGAGAGGACTTTTCCGCTGGTAGGCATGATAGCATTGTGGGCACGTGCAAGCCGGGTAATACTGTCAAGTAAGATAACAACATTCCTCTTGCTTTCAACGAGTCTCTTTGCCCGCTCAATGACCATTTCGGATACCTGGCAATGCCTCTGGGGAGGTTCATCGAATGTTGAACTGATAATTTCAGCTGACTCTACCTGCCGCTTCCAGTCGGTCACTTCTTCCGGTCGCTCATCAATAAGAAGGATAATCAAATGCACATCTTTATGGTTTTTCTTTACTGCCTTTGCGATCGACTGCAACAGAACGGTTTTTCCTGTTCGCGGCGCGGCTACTACCATCCCCCTCTGCCCCATCCCAATAGGTGCGATCAGTTCCATGATTCTTGTTGAGTAATCTTTTGACGCGTATTCAAGCTTGATCCGCTCGGTCGGATAATACGGGATAAGGTTATCAAACAGGGGTCTCTTTACGTTTTCATCGGGCGATTCGTGATTAATTGCTTCCACTTTGAGCAAAGCAAAGTATCGTTCTGATTCTTTCGGAGGCCGTATCTGCCCGGATACCAGGTCACCCGTCCTGAGATTGAATCTTCTGATCTGGGAAGGAGACACATAAATGTCATCAGGGCCTGGCAGATAGCTGTAATCAGGAGATCTGAGAAACCCGAACCCATCAGGCAGGATTTCAAGCACACCTGCAGAAAACACATTGCCCGTTTTTTCTGTCTGGGCTTGGAGGATTGCAAAGATGAGATCCTGCTTCCTCATACCAGAGGCTCCTTCCACGCTTAATCCCTTGGCAACGTCGGTTAATTCATCAATTGTTTTTTCCTTGAGTTCGGAAATAGAGATATTTTCCATCATGCACTCCTCATCTGGATGTTAATGTTTGGATATAAGTCTCCCGGAAAGTTTCAGTCTATCCTAGAGGGATTTATTTGTCATAAGAAGTAACGCAATTAATTATTACGATACTAAATGTCAAGATCTTTGTCAATATGAAAAATGGAGAAAATAAAAATAATAAAAATGGCAGAGGAATAAAACAGTGGCGGTAGGGTGGTACCATTACATGGCTGTCATCACGATCCGGCCGGAGAAGCCATGCCTCGAACTGCAGATTATCACAGAAGTGCGCAATACGGGGTTTACAAACATTTTACGCACGTGTTAGATTTTTGAGATGAAATATGGAGAAAAATTGATACAGAAGGCGGAGCTGGAGACATGGGAAAACCCCTTTCCGGGGCATGATTATGAAATAACGATCAGCTTTTCAGAATTTACCTGTCTTTGCCCGAGATCAGGGTATCCCGATTTTGCACATATAGGAATAACCTATATTCCTGCGAAGAAGATCGTTGAATTAAAGTCCTTCAAACTATATCTGAATCGGTTCCGTAATGTATATATTTCACACGAAGAGGCAACCAACAGGATTTATACGGAGCTCAAAAAAGCCCTGAAGCCGAGGTTTCTTGAGGTTGTGGGCGATTTTAATCCGCGAGGAAACGTCAAGACAGTGATCCGGGTTTCGACAGAAAAAGGCAAAAAAGCAAAGAAATAAAACGAGTTACTCGTTTATTTTTTTACCCCTGACTCCTCATCCCGTACTGTTTTTTACACTGCTTTGGCTCGTTCGATAAACAGTTTCATCTTTTTATGGTCTTTTTTCCCTTTTTTCGCTTCAACACCACTGCTTACATCAACGCCGTATGGTTTCACTCGCTCGACGGCATTGGCTATATTATGAGGCGTTAACCCTCCTGCGAGAATTATCGTACCGAACTGTTTTGCCTCAACCGCAATATCCCAGTTAAAAATCTGACCGGTTCCGCCAAGCCTTTCAGGGGTATACGTGTCAAGAAGAAACGCCGTAACGTTTTCCCGATATTGTTTCAAAGGTTCAAGACTTTGGAGCGTCTTAACGCGAATTGCTTTGACAACTCTCCGGGAGTATTGACACATATCCGGTGTTTCATCGCCGTGCAACTGTATCACGTCAATGCCGGTTAATGAAACAATTTCTTCGACCTGGTGCTGTGACTCATTGGCAAAAACACCGATCGCCGTTGTAAATGATGGGATCTTTGTAATTATGGCGCGGGCTTTTTCAGGCGTTATATAGCGCGGGCTTTCTTTGTAAAATACAAAGCCAAGGGCATCTGCTCCGGCATCAACCGCTGACAGTGCGTCCTTAGGGTTGGTTATACCACAAATCTTTACTCGTACCATCGTGAAAAATGCCAGCAGCCTGTACGCTGCTGGCATGACTTATCAGTGTATAATCATATAACGGGAAGTCTGTTCAGCGCTTCCTTGATCTTTTCTTCCGGATACGCGTAATCTTCAAGTTTTCCGGAAAGATACGCTTCATATGCGGTCAGATCAAGATATCCATGACCGCTCAGATTAAAGAATATCGTCTTTTCTTTGGCTTCTTCTTTTGCCTTTAAAGCCTCGTCAATGGCACCCTTGATGGCATGGGCTGTTTCCGGCGCGGGGATAATACCTTCCGACTCTGCGAACGTTATAGCTGCTTCAAAAACCGATGTCTGCCCATATGAGACAGCCTCAATAAGTTTGTCATGATAGAGCTGACAGATCAGCGGGGCATCAGCGTGATATCGCAACCCTCCTGCATGAATACCGGGTGGAACAAAATCATGACCGAGGGTATACATCATGAGCAGCGGGGTCAGGCCGACCGTATCCCCAAAATCATACCTGAATTCACCTTTGGTCAGCGTTGGGCAGGATATGGGCTCCGCCGCGATAACCCTCAGTTCCTTACCGTTAATCTTGTCCTGCAGAAAGGGGAAACTTACGCCACCGAGATTACTCCCGCCGCCACAGCATCCAATTATGATATCAGGGTAATCGCCTGCCAGTTCAAACTGCTTTTTGGCTTCAAGCCCGATTACGGTTTGATGAAGGAGCACATGATTCAGCACAGAACCAAGGGAATAATTGGTGTCATTATGCGTTGCCGCGTCTTCAACAGCTTCAGATATGGCAATGCCTAAACTCCCGGGACTGTCAGGATCACCTTCCAGGATCTTTTTCCCTGCATTGGTCAGGGTTGAAGGGCTTGGATGGACGGTTGCACCCCACGTTTCCATGGATATTCTCCGGTAGGGTTTCTGGCTATAACTGACCTTGACCATGTAAACCGTTATATCGATACCAAAGAGCTTTCCGGCGAGAGCGAGCGCAGATCCCCACTGGCCGGCTCCTGTTTCGGTCGCGATTCGTTTCATGCCGGCCTGTTTATTATAATATGCCTGGGGAACAGACGTATTCGGTTTGTGACTGCCTGCAGGACTGACTCCCTCGTATTTATAATAAATCTTCGCGGGCGTACCAATCGCTTTTTCGAGACGATGTGCTCTATAGAGAGGAGACGGTCTCCAGAGACTGTAAATATCCAACACTTCTTCAGGAATGTCTATCCAGCGTTCCGTCGATACTTCCTGCTCAATCAGTGCCATCGGAAAGATGGCGCTCAGATCATCCGGACCGGCAGGTTGTTTTGTTCCGGGGTGAAGAGGCGGCTTGGGAGGGTTCGGCATATCCGCCATAATGTTATACCACTGCTTGGGTATGTCCCTGTCCGGGAGCACTATCTTTGTCTCACGCATTTCATTCCTCCAGAAGTTTTTATGAAACAGGTATTGCTGCCAGGTGCATATTGTAACATATCAACTGCAGAGGGCACATATTCAATCAACGCCCCGCAATCTGTCGATCTTCTTCCCGATATCCGGGGATTCCATAAGGCAGGTTCCGACAAGAATGGCATCCACTCCTGACTGATCGAGCACTATGACATCATCCCTGTTCTGTATTCCGCTTTCACTTATAACGATGCAGTCGTGCGGCAGTTCTTTTTTCAGTCGCGCCGTTGTTGAGATGTCTGTCCGGAGGGTCGTAAGATCTCTGTTATTTATTCCTATGATCGGGGCCTGTATGGCGAGCCCGGTCTCAAGCTCTTTTTCATTATGTATCTCAAAAATTGCCGCCATCCCCAGCTCCCGTGTAAGGGCATAATACTCTTCTGCCTGATGAAGATCGAGTATAGCCGCGATAAGGAGCACGGCGTCTGCCCCAAACGCACGGGCCTCAAATAGCTGATATTCGTCAATAATAAAATCTTTTCTCAACAAGGGCATCGTAACGATTTTTTTTACTTCAGGAAGATACTCAAGGCTCCCCTGAAAAAAATCTTCTTCCGTGAGAACTGAAACAGCGTCAGCCTTTCGGTCCTCATAGATCAAGGCAATTTCCCTATGATCAAAGTGCTGTCTGATAACTCCTTGTGAAGGAGAGGCTTTTTTGATCTCGGCGATAAACCGCATCTGTTCAGATTCACGCTTGACCGCTGATGTAAAAGCCCTCGGATTGTCAGCTTCCTTGAGCATGGACCGCAGGCGTGCTAGGGGCGTTTTTGATTTAGCAGAACTAAGACGTTCTTTTTTTTGCTCCACAATTTTACGCAGTATAGACATAGTGCATTTTAAAAGTAATGCGACAGTTTTTCAATATAAATACGAAAAAAATCCTTTCATAATTGATATAATGAGCGAACATATGGGTGAACGGGAACGTATAGCAAAAGCGGCCGGCAAGATGTCCTTTGCAACCCTGATCAGCCGCATCCTCGGATATGTCAAAGACATGATACTTGCGTTCTACTTCGGTGCGACGGGTATTTCCGACGCTTTCTTCGCTGCATTCAGAATAACGAATTTTTTGAGAGAGCTTTTTGCTGAAGGCTCAATGTCATCAGCCTTTATCCCTGTGTTGACAGAAAATCGCCATACGCAGGGGGAAGAAGCTGCTCAACGACTGGTTAAGATAACCTTCTCTTTTATTCTGTTATGCGCGGGCATTATCTGCGTTCTGGGGATCATCTTCGCTCCTGCAATTGTTTCTGTCATTACGCATGGATTCGCTGATCAGCCCGAAAAGTTTTCACTTACCGTATTGTTAACCCGAATCATGTTTCCTTTTCTGCTGTTCATTAGCCTTGCAGCACTGATTATGGGGACGTTGAATACGAAACGGGTGTTTTTTATCCCTTCACTCTCGCCTGCCATGTTGAATATCACGATTATACTGATTGTCATAGCACTGGTTCCATTACTGAAACAGCCAATTATCGCCGTTGCTATCGGTGTTGTTATTGGGGGATTTGTCCAGTTTGCATTTCAATTGCCGTCTTTTTACAAGAAGAACTACCGCCTTGGTTTCATTGCCGACTTTCGCCACCCCGCATTAAAAAAGATGGCTGTTCTTCTCATCC
>JBFGJU010000074.1:0-8521 GCA_041577035.1 Thermodesulfovibrionales bacterium
ACGGAATCCAACCCTCATCAACCGCAGCACGCGATGCAGCAACCGAACCGCCAAGCGCCTCTGCAAACTCAACAAGAAGCTGAAACCCTTTTTCTCCTCCCATCCCTCTTCCTCCGGCAACAATAATGTCAGCGTCCTGAAGATTTACCGCAGTCTCGGAGACCTCCCTGACTGTCTCAAGAATCTTTGTCCGCGAAGAAACAGAATCGGCCTTCACGGAAATCACCTGCCCCTGTCTGTCAGGATCATATTCCTCCTTTTTCATGACACGCGGTCTTACCGTGGCCATCTGGGGACGCGTATGGGGACAGACAATCGTCGCCATAATATTTCCTCCAAAGGCAGGCCGAACCTGGAGGAGATTTCGTGTTTCAGCCTCAATTTCGAGCGACGTGCAGTCCGCCGTCAGTCCGGTTCTTAAAAGCGCAGCAACCCGTGGAATAAAGGACCTCCCTATCGGCGTCGCTCCGGAAAGTACAATTTCCGGTCTGAATTTTCCTATTAAGTCCATGAGCATTTGCGCATATGGCTCATCATTAAACGAACTGAACATTTCGTCACCGCAGTGATATACCCGGTCCGCTCCCCATTTGATAAGTTCACGGGCATCTGATTCGGTTAAGCCAAAAAGAACAGCGGACAGTTCTGTTTCAAGTTGCTCGGAGAGTTTTCTGCCGGCACCAAGCAGTTCAAGGGAAACCTCAGCGATTTTTCCGTTTCTCTGCTCCACAAACACCCATACGCCCAATCCCTGCTCTGTCTCTCTGTAATCACTTTCTTCCGCTACTTCTGAAATTGCCCCTTCCGGGCATACCGTCAAACAGGCCTTACATAATTGACATAACTCGTTAATTTCGGCCTTTTCATCCCTCATGACAATCGCGTCATAGGGACATGATTCAATGCAGGACTCACATCCTGTACAACGATCCCTGTCGATCTTTATAAACATCGTAAGGCCTTTAATTCCTGAAGGAGAGCAGCGATCTTTTCCTCGCTGGTTCCATCAATCATTTTTCTGTCTTTTGTTGTTTCAGGTGCAAAGATATTCCTGACCTGAGTCGGAGATCCCTTTAATCCAAGGTCGTCATCTCCTGCCTGGATATCAGACGCTGTCATGTTCTGTATCTCAGCCTTCCTCGCAGCCATTTTGCCTTTTAATGACGGCATCCTCGGAACATTTATTTCCTTCACAACCGTCAGGAGTACCGGCAGAGAAGATTCCATCAGATCATATCCGTCATCCATCAGCCGCTGGACAACAATACCGCCTTTCTGTACTGAATCAATTTTCCGGACATAGGCAATATGCGGAATATTCAGAAAAGCCGCTATTTCAGGACCTACCTGAGCAGTGTCTCCGTCTATCGCCTGTTTACCACAGAGTATGATGTCAGCACCAAGATACTCAATCGCTTTTGAGAGCGCAAATGCCGTAGCCCATGTATCTGCACCCGAAAAAGCCCTGTCAGTAAGCAGCACGGCATGATCAATGCCCAGCGAAAGAGCTTCTCGTAGGGCATCTTCAGCCTGCGGTGGCCCCATCGTCAGCGCTGTAACCGAACCGCCAACCAATTCCCTGATCCGGAGACCTGCTTCAAGTGCATGGAGGTCATAAGGATTTATAATGCTTGGCACACCATCACGAATAAGGGTATTTGTTTCCGGATTTATTCTCACGTCTGCGGTATCCGGAACCTGCTTGATACAGACAATAATCTTCAATCACATTTCTCCGGGGGAAATAATAGTTTGATCAATACGTAATCAATTAAAAATTATTTTACGATTTTATCCACGAGTAAGTAAACCCTGCAGCTGGCTCTCGCGTACCTGTCCAAGAGGAGGCATGATGCTCTGTTATACCGTACAGTAGCGGTAGACACCCCGTAAAACGTCCCCCAGTGAATTTCATTCCTTTTAACAAGCACGAGAGCATTTCAGGATACATTCCGGAGATTATCGAAAAGAATACTGCAGGAAAGCGACCGATTCAGTCATGGAATATGTGCACATCCCTCTGAGGGAACGGGATAATAATCTTGTGCTCCTTAAACTTATTGTAGATGGCGCAATTTAATTCATGAATCGTGAGTCCTCTCAAGGCAGGTTCTTTCGCCCAGCAGAGCAGATCAAAATTGAGAGATGAGTCGCCAAACGCCCTGAACCTGACTCGTGGTTCCGGTTCAGACAAGACCTGTTTGTTATGAGCAGAAATTTCCAATAAGGTCTTCTGGACCATGTCGATATCGCTTCCGTAGGCAACTGAAACGGGTATTTTCATCCTGAATCTCGGTTCCGGAGCACTTTCATTGATGACTTTGGAATTCGCTATAACTGAATTGGGCATTGTGATCATAATATCATCTCTCGTCTTCATTCTGGTACTGCGCATACCAATGGCAACGACCTCTCCCCGCTCACCACTGTCCAGGACGATGTAATCACCTATCTTGTACGGTTTATCCAAAAAGACCGTCAGACCCCCGAACAAATTGGCAATAGTATCTTTGGAGGCAAAAGCAATCGCAGCACCCGCAATTCCTGCTGAAGCCATAAGAGGAGTAATACTGATTTTCCAGAGCGAAAGAATAACCATCAGGAAGACTATGACGATCACAACTCTCGTAATACTTTCCGTGAGTGGTATAAGGTCCTTACTTAATCCAGTGACGTCAGATACTTTCAGGAGAGCACCTTGAATTAATGCATTGCTCATTCTTACAAGCGCAACACACCAGATGAGCGCCATGAACGTATACAGAATCCCTCTAAAATAAAAATATGCTTTCTCCGAAGGCCCCAGATACGTAATGGAATAGACACTGCCAATGATTACGATCGAATAAAGGATAGGCCGGTGAAGAATGTCTAAGATTTTATCATCAATATCTGATTTTGTGAATCGTGCGAATTTTCGGATTACCGTATCCACAAGTATATCGGCAATTTTGGCAACAATAATAAAAACAAGCAGTGTAAGGATTGCGATAATTATGGGAGATGTTGATATCCCGAGGGATTCTATGAAAGATTTCATTCGTAGCGATTACTTTTTCTGTCTGGCTGCTTCTTTTATTATCGCCTGTCCGATAACATTACGCTGAATCTGATTCGTCCCCTCAAAAATCTGCAGAATCTTGGCATCTCTCATCATTTTTTCCACCGGGTATTCCTTCATATACCCCGACCCCCCCATCACCTGAACGGCATCTGTCGTTACCTTCATGGCAACATCAGTTGCAAAAAGCTTTGACATGGCGGATTCCTTTGATACCTCTTTACTCCCGCCGTCAATAAACCGGGCAACTGCGTACACAATCGCCCGTGCCGCTTCTATCGATGTGGCCATATCCGCAAGCATATGCTGAATAGCCTGGAATGAAATAATCGAATGACCGAATTGTACCCGCTGTTTAGCAAATTGAACAGCTTCATCATATGCACCCTGAGCAACTCCCACACCCTGCGCCCCGACGCCGGTCCGCGAACTATCAAGTGTTTTCATTGCCACAACAAAACCAATCCCCTCTTTGCCAAGAATATTCTCTTTTGGTATTCTGCAATTGTCAAAAATGAGCTCAGTGGTCGCGGAAGCCCTTATGCCCATTTTGTCCTCCTTTTTACCAAACGAAAAGCCGTCGGTGCCCTTTTCAATAATAAAAGCTGATGCGCCCCGCGGTCCCTTCGAACGATCAGTTATGGCAATAATGGTATAAATATCAGCTTCACCACCATTTGTGATCCACTGTTTTGTGCCGTTTATAACATATTCATTACCATCGAGCTTGGCCGTGGTCTGAATTCCTCCAGCATCACTGCCTGCATTGGCTTCAGTAAGACCGAACGCGACCAGTTTTTTGCCCGCTGCGATATCCGAAAGGTGCTGTTTTTTCTGTTCAGGAGCGCCGAAAAGCAGTATCGGGTAAGTCCCCAGGGCATTTGCCGCATAGGTTGTTGCGACACCCAGACAGGCCCTTGATAGTTCTTCAACCGCTATGCAGAGTTCTAAGCATCCCTTCCCCAGTCCGCCGTATTCTTCCGGAATAAAAAGGCCGAAGAGGTCTGACTGAGCAAGTACCATCATAATTTCCCTCGGGAATTCTCCTTTTTCATCAAGTTCAGCTCTCACCGGTACAATCTTTTCATTAGCAACCTGTGCTGCCAGATCTTTAATCATTACCTGTTCTTCAGTTAAGAAATAATCCATATGCAATACCTCCGCGTTCAGGCTCTTTCGGGTAATCCTGCTCAGTGGCAGTAATTTTAACAGAAATATTTGAAATTTGGAAATATGCTGAAACAGGAAGAGATGATATAATGGGTTCATGGAAAAATGTGACATCTGCAAACAGCCGAATGAGCAGTGCATCTGTTGCCCGGAATGAGGTCATGTATGCCTCCTGGATCTGGGGGAATTATATTGTCCTGTCTGCAAGCCTCCGCCACGGCGAAACGACACCGAAAAGTGAGAATCATTGTCATTTTCATGGAGGAAAAGGGAGTTCCGCTTCCCCTTGACCGGTGTTCCGAAGCATCTTCTGGAGTTCGGTAATCAGTCAGACTTCAAACACCGTGTGCTGTTTTCATTTGAAGTATGCTATGATTACTTGATGATTCCGGCGTAGGCGCATTTTTTTCAGGAGGTGATATCCGTGGCAAGTGATCATTCTTTTGATATCGTAAGCAAGGTCGACCTTCAGGAAGTTTCAAATGCCGTTCAACAGACGGAGAAAGAAATCAGTCAGAGATTTGACTTCAGAGGAAGCAAAAGCTCTGTCGCGCTTGATGAAAAAAAGTACGAATTGACACTCATCTCTGATGATGAACATAAACTGAAAAGTCTGATAGACATTTTGCAGAACAAGCTTGTCAAACGCAGTGTCCCCCTCAAGGCGATAAACTTCGGAAAAACGGAGCCGGCTTCAGGCGGAACCGTGCGACAGGTGCTCATGCTGCAAAACGGTATACCTGTTGAAAAGGCAAAAGAAATTATTAAATTCATTAAGAACACCAAAGTAAAAGTACAGGCGGAAATTCAGAAAGAACAGGTCAGGGTTAGAAGTAAAAAGATTGACGATCTTCAGAACATTATAAAAGAAATAAAAGAAAAGGATTTTGGCATTCATACCGATTTTATAAATTATCGGTAACACCAACGCTACAGCTGTTCAAGTGCTTCCTTGGCTGCCTGTGATTCAGCTTCTTTTTTCCGTTTGCCTGTTCCCATACCGCGTTTTTTCCCGTCGATAAACACTGCAACGGTAAATATTCTTTCATGCTCTGCGCCATCCTCACGTATCAACCGATAATCCGGCAGCACACCGTAATGAAGCTGACTTCTTTCCTGCAGTTCTGTCTTATAGTCATAAACGTCGGCAGTCGATAAGTCTGTATCCATTTTGTCTTTCAGAAAAGATAAAACGGTTTCTTTTGTTTTTTCATACCCTGCATCAAGGAATATCGCACCAATGACGGCTTCGAATGCATCAGACAATATGGATTTCTTCTTTCTGCCGCCGGTGGTCTCCTCGCCCCTGCCGAGCCGGAGATAATTGCCAAGGGATATGGAAGTCGCGATATCAGCAAGCACTCCTTCGCTTACCAGGTATGATTTCATCTTTGCGAGCACAGATTCTGAATACTGATCTTCAAGCCTGTACAGATGTTCAACGACCACAAGGCCTATGACTGCATCGCCCAGAAATTCGAGCCGTTCATTATAAAACGGTACTGATTCCTTATGCTCATGAAAATATGATTTATGCGTTAATGCTTCCTCAAGAAGCGCCTTGTGAATGAATGCATAACCGATTTCTTCTTCTAATTCCATACAATGATTTTTTTTGGAGACCGAACCATGCCAAAAGAAGTATCCATTTCTTTGAGATTCCCAAAAACCCTACTCGCTATATTTTCTGAAAAGAAGGCAGGCGTTTGTCCCCCCGAATCCAAACGAATTTGAAAGTGCACACCGCACTTCTGTATCTTTTTTCTGGTGAGGAACATAGTTCAGATCACATTCGGGGTCGGGAGTATCAAGATTAATGGTCGGCGGGATACTGTTGTGATAGATACTTAAAACACACACGACTGCCTCAACGCCACCCGCCGCTCCGAGAAGATGCCCGGTCATAGACTTTGTTGACGTTACTGAAAGTTTATATGCATCTTCTTTGAATACCGTTTTCACGGCGGTTGTTTCAAGCTCGTCTCCGTATTTTGTCGATGTGCCATGCGCGTTGATGTAGTCAACCATGTGCGGTGCAACCAGAGCATCCTCCAACGCCATTATCATACACCGCGCAGCTCCTTCTCCATCCGGCGCGGGTGATGTGATATGATACGCATCACCGGTCAATCCATACCCGACAATTTCAGCATATATCTTTGCATTACGCTTTACCGCATGACCAAGTTCCTCCATAATTAATATGCCCGCTCCTTCACCCATGACGAATCCGTCTCTATTCTTATCAAATGGTCTGCTGGCTTTTTCCGGTTCGTCATTTCTGGTAGAGAGGGCCTTCATAGCGTTAAAGCCGCCTATGCCCATGGGCGTGATCACTGACTCTGTTCCGCCAGCAATCATGACATCCGCGGATCCCCGCTGGATTACCTTAAATGCATCACCGATTGCATGGCTTCCCGTAGCACAGGCCGTTGCCGGTGAGGCATTAGGGCCTTTGGCTCCGAATTTAATAGATATCTGTCCGGCGGCGAGATTAATAATGGTCATGGGAATAAAGAAAGGCGAGATTCTCCGGGGACCTCTTTCAAGAAAAATTGCATGGTAGCGCTCAATGTCCGGCAACCCACCCATTCCGGATCCGACAAAAACACCTGCCCTCTCGGCATTGCTGTGATCAATCGTTAACTGGGCGTCCTCAACAGCCATCACCGCCGCAGCCATGCCGAAATGGATAAAGCGATCCATCTTCTTGATTGTTTTTGCATCGATATAATTTTCAGGAAGGAAGTTATCAACCTCTCCAGCGATCTGTGTCTGAAACGAGGATGCATCAAATCGGGTTATTTTTCCAATTCCGGAAGTTCCGCTGGATAATCTTTCCCAGCTTGTTTCAACGCCGATACCGAGGGGGGTAACCAGACCCAGCCCCGTTATAACAACACGTCTGTTATTCATTAAGACTCTTTGTTTTTAATATATTCGATCGCATCCTTGACTTTAGCTATTTTTTCAGCATCTTCATCAGGAATCTCAATATTAAATGTTTCCTCAAAAGCCATAACAAGTTCAACAGTATCAAGAGAGTCAGCCCCCAGATCCTCTACAAAGGAAGATTCCAGCGTAATCTCCGCTGCATTCACGCCAAGCTGTTTTGATATAATTTCCTTCACCTTTTCTTCAGTCATTACCTAACCTCCATTCGATTTCAAAGTTATTGAACGAGTGTATACTATTCACAAATGACATGCAAGGGAAATAATCCCGTGCAGTCACAACCTCACATATACATACCACCATTTACATGAATAACCTGACCGGTAATATAATCACTGCCTGTAGACGCAAGAAACACGACCGCTTGTGCAACATCGTCCACTGACCCAAATGTCCCGGCCGGAATAGATTTCAACATTTCCTGCTTTACCTGCTCATCCAGTGCATCAGTCATAGCCGTCTGAATAAATCCCGGTGCCACTGCGTTAACGGTTATTCCCCGGCTGGCATATTCCCTCGCAATCGTCTTGGTAAATCCAATAATACCGGCTTTTGACGCTCCATAGTTGGCCTGTCCGGCATTTCCCATAAAGGCAACTACCGAAGCGATGTTTATGATCTTTCCCCGACGCTGCTTCACCATGATCTTAACGGCTTCTTTTGTACAGAGAAAAACACCCTTGAGGTTAATATCCAAAACAGCATCCCAGTCTTCTTCATTCATTCTCAGAATAAGCCCGTCCCTGGTAATGCCGGCATTATTAACCAGGATATGAACGCCTCCACATTCTGTCTTTATTCGCTTAAACGCCTCAACAACACTACCCGATTGTGAGACATCCATCTGAACAGCACGTGTCCTGCCGTATGTCTCAAGCTCAGCAGCCGTCTCCCGTGCCGTGTCCAGAGAGATATCAGCTATGACGACTGAAGCGCCTCCCCGGACAAAAGCCTCTGAAATAGATTTCCCTATGCCCTGAGCGCCACCGGTAACTACCACAATGAGCTCATTAAATTCCATGGATTACCTTTCTAAAAAACAGCTACTCATTTTAACAAAGTGGATATATCTTTTCCACTATTTTGCTATTCAGGATGTGCTTTCTGTTTTTGTATCTCTGCCGGAATGTTGAAAAAGCTACATTCTCTTGTCAGGCGGGAGATTTCCTGCTCAATCCGGAAGCGTTTGTATCCGCATTCCCCTGATAAAACAGGGAATCATGCTGCAACAGGCAATGAAATCGTAACCCGTGTCCCAATCCCCTCGCTGCTCTCTATGTGCAGGTGGCCGTTGTGGCTCTCGATGATTTTGCGGGTAATCGGCAGACCGAGACC
>JBFGJU010000075.1:0-8442 GCA_041577035.1 Thermodesulfovibrionales bacterium
TCACTTATTGTCTCAGGAGGACATACCTCCCTGTACATCGCGGAGGGATACGGAAAGTATACGGAGCTCGGCAGAACACGCGATGACGCAGCTGGTGAGGCATTTGATAAGGTCTCGAAACTGCTTGGTCTTGAGTACCCCGGAGGGCCGGCTATAGACCGCCTTGCCCGTCAAGGCGATCCGCAGGCAATTCGCTTTCCGAGAGCTTATCTGCCTGAGAGTTTTGATTTCAGTTTCAGCGGTCTTAAAACAGCGGTGCTTAATCATCGTATGAAATATGGCGTTAACTCAGCACATATTCCGGATATAGCAGCATCATTTCAGTCCGCGGTAGTCGATGTTCTCGTAAGAAAGTCGGAATGGGCAATAAAGAAGAAAGGAATAAAACGCCTCACGCTTTCAGGAGGGGTGTCAGCAAATAGCCTGCTGAGAATGAAGATGCGGGAGATGGGAAAAGACAGAGGAGTTGAAGTATATATTCCATCAAAAGAACTCTGCACTGACAATGCCGCCATGATAGCCGCTGCAGGCCACCACCATGTAGCTGAAAAGAATTTTGCCCAGCTCGATCTCAATCCAAAAGCATATTTTCCGCTATAGTATTATCTATTAATTCAATAAGTTATATTAATTACTTCTAGTAGTGCTTTATTTTTGAGATGTGCCCGTTCTATGGGTGCACGGAAATGCGGTCAATTCTTCTTTCTGATCATCTGCAGTATGAAGAGCAGAATCCCGATCGTCAGGGAGGCATCTGCAACATTAAAGGCAGGCCAGTGATAGCGGCTAATATGGACATCAATAAAGTCTGTAACAGACCCGAACAGAACCCGGTCAGTCAGATTGCCAACAGCCCCCCCTGCCAGAAGAGAAAAGATCCCATAATGTTCTCTATTCGTTACCATTACCCATATCATAAAGACAATGGCTATAATTGAGATCACAATAAAAAAGGTGTTACCAAGGCCACGGAACATACCGAATGCCGCGCCTTTGTTCTGAACGTTCACCAGATTTAGCAGCGGGAATATCGTAATCGTTTCAAACGGGGCAAGAGAGACGCGTATCAGGTATTTTGTGGTCTGGTCAAGAATCACGACGAGCGCGATGATGAGGAGACCATAGAGAATTTGCTTGCTACGCAATGGCATTGTTGCATCTCTTACAGATTTCGGGCGTCTCTTTGAAAGTGCCGACACTCCTGCACCAGTTCCAGCATCTCTGACATTTACTTCCTGATGCCTTTTCCACAGAAACCGCAAGGCCTTCGATTTCTGTACTCCTGTATGCCCCGTCGCTGATGCTATCAGTCAGTTCCACCTCAGATACAATAAAAAAGGCCTGAAGAAAATCTCTATAGTCATTCAGACGCTTTCTTAATGCCTCCGGAGCGGTAACCAGCACTTTCGCCTCCAGAGAATTCCCGATATATTTCTCTGCTCTCTTCAATTCAAGAGCCTTATTAACTTCATCCCGTATTTTGAGCAGGTCTTTCCAGCGTTCTTCAAGAATATCGTCCACAAACTTTTCATCTACTTCCGGAAAGTCAGATAAAAAAACAGATGCATGAATTTCAGCTTTCGACTGAATCATCTGGGCCATCTGTTTTTTATGTAGTGACGAGTGTTTCCATACTTCTTCCGCAGTAAAAGAGAGGACAGGCGCCATCAGCCGCACAAGCACTGACAACGTCTCACAAAGCACCCATTGACCCGCCCTGCGTTCAGGTGAATCGGAACGCTCCGTGTAAAGCCGGTCTTTCAGCACATCAAGATAAAACGAGCTCATATCAACAACACAAAAATAGTGTAGAGAGTGAAAGACTTCGTGAAAGGAGAAATGCTCATAGGCCTTTGTAACCTTCCGGATCAGCGCATGAAGCCTGTTCATGGCCCACCGGTCAACCTCCTGCAGGTTCCCGCTGTAGTCTCCATAGTCAAAATCAGTCAGATTACCCAGTAAAAATCTGCACGTATTCCTGATCTTCCGGTATGCATCAGTAAGTCGGCTTAAGATCTCTTTCGATATCCGTATGTCGTCACGGTAATCTTCTGATGACACCCAGATACGGAGGATTTCAGCACCATGGGATTTTATAATCTCCTGGGGAGCTATAACATTACCAAGGGATTTTGACATTTTCTTGCCCGACCCATCGACCACAAAACCGTGCGTAAGAACCGTTCTGTACGGAGCCTTGCCGGTAGAGCCTACGGATGCGAGCAGTGAACTCTGGAACCATCCCCGGTGCTGATCGCTGCCCTCGAGATACAGATCAGCAGGCCACTGGAGTCTGTCATCATTCCTGACAACCGCAGCATGGCTCACACCCGAGTCAAACCAGACATCGAGAATGTCCGTTTCCTTCACAAAATCAGACCGTTCACATTTCTTGCAGCGGTACTCTGCAGGCAAGAGTTCCTCTTCCCGCTTTGCGAACCAGATATCCGCACCATGCTGTTTAACAAGATCTTCAATTGAATCAAGCACATTTTCTTCATCAGCGTATTCCCCGCACCCGTTACACCGAATTAAGGTAATAGGAACGCCCCAGCTTCTCTGTCTCGATATGCACCAGTCGGGTCTGTTCGTTACCATACCGAAAATCCGCTCTCTCCCCCAGTGCGGAATCCACTGCACGTGATTAATCTCATCCAGACAGTTTTTTCGCAACGCTTTGTGCTCCATTGAGATAAACCACTGCTCGGTCGCCCTGAATATAACCGGTTTCTTGCACCGCCAGCAGTGCGGGTAGGAATGCATAACTTTTTCCTCTTGTATTAACGCATTTTTCTGCTTCAGGATATCAATAATGGATGCATTGGCCTTAAATACAAACTGCCCTTCAAGCCCTACAGCGTCGCTGGTGAATATGCCCCTGTCATCAACAGGAGCGTAAATATCCAGACCGTGCTGCAATCCCACCTGATAGTCGTCTTCTCCATGGCCCGGCGCGATATGGACAATGCCGGTACCGTCTTCAAGAGATACAAACGCTCCGGGGACAACAACAGATTTTCTGTCAAGAAAAGGATGATCAGCAAGCATACCCTCCAGATCACTGCCTTTCTTCTTTGCGAGGATGGTCCCATTCATACCAACCGTCTCTTTAAGGGCATTCAGCCTTCCCTCAGCGATAACATAGACCTCGCCTCCCTGCTCAACAGCAGCATATTCAAAATCCGGATGCACAGCAAGAGCCAGATTTGCCGGTAATGTCCACGGAGTTGTCGTCCAGATGACTACATACATGTCTCTGGACGTGAGATCAGGAAAGAAGTGTGCCACTGTTTCTCGGTCTAACGGGAATTTCACGTATATAGACGGCGATTCCTTATCATTATATTCGACTTCTGCCTCTGCCAGCGCGGTGACACAGGAGGGACACCAGTGGACCGGCTTCTTTCCCCTGTAGACATATCTGTTTTTATAAAAGGTATTGAATTCCCGAACTATGGATGCTTCATAATCATATGACATCGTAAGATAGGGATTTTCCCAGTCCCCCAGTACGCCGAGCCTTTTAAATTCCTCTTTCTGAATATGGACAAACTTGGCTGCATACTCTTTACAGAGCCTTCTTTTCTCAATAATCTCTATACTCTCTTTTTTACTGCCGAGATTCTTGTCAACCTGGGTTTCAATAGGGAGTCCGTGACAGTCCCACCCGGGTACATATGGTGAATAGAAACCCTTCATGGATTTATACTTCACGATAATATCCTTCAATATCTTGTTCAGCGCATGACCCATGTGGATATGGCCGTTTGCATAAGGCGGTCCGTCATGAAGAATATATTGTCCTGGACTCTTTTTCTCTTTACTGCGTTGCATCGCGACATAAACAGCAGTCTCCGCCCAGAACTGCAGCATCTCTGGCTCCCGCTGGGAAAGATTCGCTTTCATCGGAAATGCTGTTTTCGGTAGATTAAGTGTATCTTTATAATCGTTAGCCATAACTAGCAAACATACCACCCTGTTGTTTTTAAAGTCAAGCCGCTCTGGTTATATTTGAATAACTGCTCAGATCTGAAAACCACAGGTAATACAAAGGATTGTGCTGCAGAACCGGGCTCACTCAATGAATCTATAAAGACTCAGCCTCTTCAGCATTTTTTTTCTGCCGGTTTATGATCCAGATATTTCCGAATTCCTTTTCCTGATAGACTCTCGCAAGTCCAAGCCTCAAAATTTCGAGCAGGGCGAGAAAGGTGACAATCAACTGCTGTTTCGTCACATCTGATTTAAACAGATCCTCAAAACGGATACTTTCCTGATTTTCGATACTTTCAATGATAAGTGAAATCTTGTCCTTAATAGTGAGCGCTTCTCGCGTGATAGTTATAACCTGTTCCGGAGCAGTATCAAGTATTTTCTTGAACGCACCGAGCAGATCAAATATATTCATATCAAAGAGAGAAAGCTCGGCTGGCTCACTGCTTTCCTCATCATCAGGCAGTTCCTCTCTCACAAATATGTTCTGCCATTCCGCCTCACGCTCTCTCAATATGGAGGCTCCGTCTTTATAGGTCTGATATTCAATCAGTCTGTGCACCAGTTCCAGTCGCGGATCCTCCGTCTGATCCTCGTCTGCCTCTTCATCCGGCGGGAGAAGGACTCTCGATTTTATATAGATAAGCGTCGCGGCCATAACAAGAAATTCCCCGGCAATTTCGAGATCAAGTTCCTTCATTATTTTGATATATTCAAGATACCGGTGTGTTATAAAAGCGATGGGGATATCATAAATATCTATCTTGTTATCCCTTATCAGATGCAGGAGCAGATCCAGGGGACCTTCGAACGCAGGGAGCTTTATTTTATATATATCTTCCATGGAACGCGAAAGCGGCTTTGCTAAACATATATTCTACCAGATAGCAAAACATTAACTCCACGTATTGCGTCTATTGCGTTCAGCGTAATCCCGTAAACTTACGCCACGGGACTAATGCGTAAAACGCATTCCAAAATTGACGTGGTTATTAATTATAAATCCAAATTCCAAAATCTGAAGTCCACAATCGTAAAGCGTGTCATTCTCCGGCTCAATAAATGTCATTCCCGGCTGAGACCGGGAATCCAGTTTCTTAGTGTTTGCCATTGCGAGCGTCGCGAAGCAATCTCATGTAATGCGCCACACCCTGTACGCTTTCCACTATTTACATTAAACGATAAAGCATTGTATTCTAGGATCATCATGAAACACGCGGTAGTCCTTATAGCCGTAATATTCATGCTGCTCAATCCCGGGAAATCCGTATCTGAAATCTCACAGCACTTTGATCATAATGGCAGGGCAATCTCTCACAGCAGATCGTCTTCTCCGGATCGAAGTTCACAGGTTCAGCGATATTCCCTGCCCGAAGGAGTTGAACTGCACAACGATGTGACATATGAATTTTACCCTGTCTTCGGAAAAACGTTCGCTGAAATAGTCAGCTATATCAATGAAAACGGACCAGTCAACAAGAAGGACAGAAAGCGTTATCCTTCGCGATCAGAATGGACGATCGGCTGGTCGTATGAGTTTGAACATACCTACATCGTGGAAGAAGATGCCGGTGTGGTGCATGTTGCTGTCGAGCTTTATAATATATCTACCAAACCTGATATAACGATAACCCTTCCAACCCTCATCGATACATCCCCATTCAATCCTATAGAACAAAATCTCTGGAAGAATTTCTTTATGAGAGCACTCGATTATGAACACGCTGTTGTGAACATTTTGAGTGACCCGGCAGCTAAAAGCGCTCTATCGAGCCGATTTAGTGATATCAATTATTACACACTGCCATCCAGCAGCGGAATGAATACTGAAAAAGAGGTTCGTCAACTCATTGAACAGGACACCTTTCAGATAGGACGGGAATGGGTTAACGGATTACGCAAGAAAATTTCAAGCCGCAAAAGAGATCCTGGAGAAGAAAAGAAATAAAAGAGAAGCCTTCCTGGTTTGCATAACGCAAATAACGCACGTTTAAATGTCAAATGTCAAAATCCGGTCGGCCGTTTTTTTTGTCATTAGGATTTGATTAGGCATTTGGACTTTGACATTTGACATTGGTAAGTCTTTTTTATTCGGCCTTTATTTGGCATTGGTCATTGTCTCATTTGGTCTTCATTTGGCATTTGAGCTTTGACATTGGTCATTGTCTCTTATAGTCAGATCATTATGAATCGCCTTTGCTGCAGTTCTGCCAGCGCCCATGGCCGAGATGACCGTAGCAGAGCCCGTTACAATATCACCGCCTGCATAAACCCATTTTCTGCTCGTACGTCCGGTAGCCTCATCAATAACAATATAGCCGCGTTTATTCAACGCAATGTCCTGAGCACTCTTCAATAACAGTTGATTTGCTTCAGTCCCGAGCGCCATAATCACGACGTCAACAGGTATCTCAAACTCAGTCCCTGCAATTTCACACGCACTGCGCCGCCCCGAATCATCACACTCACCCAGTTTCATGCGAACACATTCGATCTTTTTTACCCAACCATCCTGACCAACGAACCTGACAGGACTCACCAGATATTCGAAATCAACACCCTCTTCCCGGGCGTGCTCGATCTCTTCTTTCCGCGCAGGCATTTCCTTCTCTGATCTCCGGTAGAGAATCATTGCTTTTTCAGCACCCAACCGGAGCGCGACCCTGACAGAGTCAAGAGCAACGTTTCCCCCGCCAATAACTGCAAACCGTTTCCCCGATATCACCGGCGTATCAAATTCAGAAGTATTATATGCGCGCATCAGATTCGTTCGGGTCAGGAATTCATTTGCAGAATAGATTCCATTCAGATTCTCACCCTCGATGCGAGGAAATGTTGGAACTCCTGCTCCCGTAGCGATGAAACAGGCGTCGAAATCCTGCATAAGCTCATCAAGCGAAATAAGCTTTCCAATCACAGCATTTGTGACAATTTCAACGCCCATTCTTTTCAAAAGTTCTATTTCACAGGTTACAATATCCTTTGGCAGGCGGAATTCAGGTATACCATAATAGAGCACTCCTCCGGCTTCGTGGAGTGCCTCAAAGATGGTAACCGCATGACCCAGCTTCGAAAGATCATAGGCACAGGTGAGTCCTGCCGGCCCGCTTCCCACAATTGCCACTTTTCTCCCGGTCGATGACGGCAGCTCCGGGGTAGACAATTGACATGCGGTTCCCTGCCAGTCAGCCGCGAACCGCTCAAGGCGCCCAATACTGACCGGCTCATGTTTCTTGCCGAGAAGGCAATTCTTTTCGCACTGATCTTCCTGCGGACACACCCTCCCGCACACAGCAGGCAAAAGATTTTTGTCCTGGATCAACTCTATCGCCTTCTGAATATCCCCATCATGTATTGCCTTAATAAACTGAGGAATCGGAACATTTACCGGGCACCCATCAATGCACTGCGGGTCCTTACACTGAAGACAGCGCTCTGCCTCCTGGAGAGCCATCTCGAGCGTATAACCAAGAGCAACCTCTTTGAAATTATCTTTCCGCTGAGACGGATCCTGCTCAGGCATGGGCGTTTTACGCGGTATGATCTTTGGTTGTTTTTTATCTTTCTTTGTTTTCATGAAGTGAAAATCTACAACAGCGCCGTAAAGTGTACGAACTCACTCACATACAATATTCGTGTGGCGTTCTTTCCATCGTTCAAAAGAGATTTTTTCGTGATCTACATACTTCTTCTGGCGGTTCATCAGAGTGTCCCAATCAACCTCATGCCCGTCAAATTCCGGGCCGTCGACACAGGCAAACCGTGTTTCACCGCCTATAAGCACCCTGCAGCCTCCGCACATGCCTGTTCCGTCAACCATAATCGGATTCAGGCTGACAATGGTCTTAACACCAAATGGCTCAGTGGTCTGAGACACATTCTGCATCATAACCGCAGGACCGACTGCCAAATCCAGGTGTATCCCTCCCTTTTCAAGCTCCTTCTTCAAGGCGTCTGTTACAAAACCTTTGATTCCCCTGCTTCCGTCATCTGTCGTAATAATGACGCGATCGCAGACCTGATTAAACTCATTTTCGTATATCAAAAGGTCTTTGCTTCGCGCCCCCATGATGATCACGACGTCATTCCCGGCATCCTTGAATGCATGTGCGATTGGATAGAGAGGTGCCACTCCGAATCCACCGCCGACAAGTACGACCGTTCCAACAGTATCAATGTAGGTTGGCTGGCCTAATGGCCCACAGAGATCAAGGATCTCATTTCCCTGCTTCAGCATCGACATCTCGGTTGTTGTTTTACCTACAGCCATAACGATCAGACTGATTGTGCCTTTTTCAGGATTAATATCTGCCAGGGAAAGAGGAATTCTCTCTCCGTTTTCATGGAGACGGATGATGACAAACTGACCTGGCTTTGCCTTTCGTGATAATAACGGGGCTTCAAGCTTGTAGTAAAATACGTCAGGCTTCCGTAAAAGCCTTTTTTCAA